>LADQ01000017.1 GCA_000961635.1 Hoeflea sp. BRH_c9
CAACGGGCTGGCGGCAAGCTACGAGGTCGGCGGGGCGCGCGATCCGGCGCTCGCCACCGAGGCCCAGTTTCATTGCGACCGGGCGCTGGCGCTCGATTCCAACGATCCCGCGGTGCTGATATGGGCGGCCAATGCGCTCAACATGATAACACGGCCGCCCAAGGGGCTGGAGCTTGCCAAACGCGCGGTCGAGCTGGCGCCGACAAACCCGATCGCCCATCTCTATCTGGCGCGGCACTATCTCTATCTCGGCCAGCCGGAGGAGGCGATGGCCTGCCTGAACGAGCATGAGCGGGTGGCGCCGCTGTTTCCCTGGCAATACTACATCGCCTTCAACAAGGCGTTCGCCCATTTCATGGCGGGCCGCCTGGACCAGGCGACATGCGAGATCGACAAGGCTGCCCTGCTCAATCCCGGCTACCCCTATACCTGGATCGCCAAGACCATCCTCGCCA
The DNA here is from genome assembly GCA_000961635.1 of Hoeflea sp. BRH_c9. Taxonomy (GTDB): domain Bacteria; phylum Pseudomonadota; class Alphaproteobacteria; order Rhizobiales; family Rhizobiaceae; genus Hoeflea. The sequence continues at coordinate 456 of LADQ01000017.1, forward strand.
CGATGACCGGACAGCAGGAGGAGGCGCTGGATGCGATCGCCCGCCTGCGCCAGCTGGAAGGCGCCGATTCGCTCGACCTGCAACTCGCCCGCATCGCCCACAGCTATCCCGAAGGCCCGGCGCGGGCGGCCTTGCAGGGGATGATTGCCGATGCGTGGCGTCGTTTGCCGGCGACCTAGCTCGGCACCCATTGCGCGCACCCTACCTGCTTAGCGGGACACTTCATCTGGCTGGTCAGCGGATCACTTCTGCTCGATCGAAAACAGCAGCTTGAGACGACCGTTCAGCGCATTCCGGATATGTGTTGAGGCCGCCGTTTCGGCGCTGACCGGATCGCGTTTCTCGATCGCATCCAGGATCGCGCGATGTTCGGTCTTCGCCGCATCGGCGCGTCCGGGAACCGAAAAGGTGGTGTCGGGCAGAAGCGCCAGGGAATCATTGAGGTCCTCGAGCATGCGCATCAGATAACGGTTGTGCGCCGCCTCATAGATTGCCTCATGAAACAGCGTGTTGGCGCGCGCAAAGTCCCCGGGTGATCCGGTCTGGACGTCGAACAGGGACGCCGCGTGCCTCAGGCTGACGATCTCGCCAGGAGATGCATTCTCGGCGGCAAAAGCGGCCGCCGCCGCCTCAAGCTTCGCCCGCATCGCATAAAGCTCCATGACCTGCGGTCGGCTGAGTTTGGCGACCGTCAGGCCGGCACTTGAATTGTCCAGCAGCCCCCTCTCCTGCAACCGTGCAAAGGCCTCGCGCACGGGGGTCCGGCTGACACCCAGGGATGCAGCGATTTCCTCCTCGCGCATACGCGCTCCCGGCTCGATCTCACCAGACCGTATCCGATTTGCCAGCGCACGATAGACCTTGCTGCCGCGCGATCCGCCGCCGCTGCCGCGTGTGAGGTGCTCATGATCAGCCATATGCGCTCCATTGTTGCCCGGTTCGTCGATTTGCTGAAGCCATTGTCAACATTTTATCAGGAAAATACAGTTGGAGACTGTTGTATCCGTTTGTGTGCAATTGTATACATTGATTTCCAACAGACCGGAACGACCAGGGAGATGTGCGTGCAGGTTCCGCCGAAAGAAGTGGATGTTCTGGTGATAGGCGGCGGAAACGCGGCGCTCTGCGCAGCAATCACGGCGCGGCGCGGTGGCGCCACGGTTCTGGTTGTCGAGGCGGCGCCCAAATTCTATCGGGGCGGCAATACCCGCCACACAAGGAACATGCGCTGCGCTCACGACACCGCGACCGATCACTTGACCGGGCCCTATGGGGAAGACGAGTTCTGGAACGATTTGCATCGGGTAACCGAAGGCCACACCGACGAAGACCTGGCGCGGTACATGATCGCCCAATCCAAGGACATCCTGCCATGGATTGCACAACAGGGCGTGCGCTTCCAGCCGTCGCTGGGCGGCACGCTCAGCCTGGGGCGAACCAACTCCTTCTTCCTTGGCGGCGGGCGGGCAATGCTCAATGCGCTCTACCTCACCGCCGAGAGACTTGGCGTGCAGGTGATCTACGAAGCACCGGCTGTCAGTGTCGAGATCGACAATGGTGCATTCCGCTCTGCTACCCTTCGCAGCAACGGGACCGATTACACCGTTCGGGCCAAGTCTCTGGTGGCGGCTGCCGGCGGGTACGAAGCCAATATTGACTGGCTCAAGCAAGGCTGGGGCGAGCGCGCCGACAATTTCCTCATTCGCGGCACTCCCTACAATCGCGGCGACGTCTTGAAGATGCTGCTCGACAATGGGGTGTTGCCGATCGGCGACCCAACCCAGTGCCATGCGGTCGCCATCGATGCGCGCGCGCCCAAATTCGACGGTGGCATCATCACCCGTCTTGACTGCGTCGTGTTCGGGATCGTCGTTAACCGGGATGCCGAACGTTTCTACGATGAAGGCGAAGACTTCTGGCCCAGGCGTTACGCCATCTGGGGGCGGCTTGTCGCCGCACAGCCTGGCCAGATCGCCTACATCGTGTTTGATGCCAAGTCGCTCAAGATGTTCATGCCTTCGCTGTTCCCGCCGGTTGAGGCGAACAGCCTCGCCGAACTCGCCGCAAAGCTCGAACTGCCGGCCGAGGCATTCCTGAAGACGCTGACCGAATTCAATGACGCAGTCCGTCCGGGGACATTCGATCACACGGAACTCGATGATTGCCGCACCGAAGGTCTCGCCCTGCAGAAAAGCCATTGGGCGCGGCGCATCGACGAAGCCCCCTTCTACGCCTATCCGGTGCGGCCGGGGATCACCTTCACCTATCTCGGCACCCGCGTTGACCGGGACGCAAGAATGCAGATGGCCAATGGCGGCAAGGCCGAAAACATGTTCGCAGCCGGAGAGATCATGGCGGGCAACGTGCTCGGCCGTGGCTATGCGGCCGGTATCGGAATGACGATCGGCAGCGTCTTCGGACGCATTGCCGGAGAAAGAGCGGCTCAAAATGCACGCGGTTGACAATCTCAAGGAAGCCGAGCGGCTGATGACGGTCTGCAACTCCTGCCGATACTGCGAAGGATTGTGCGCAGTCTTCCCGGCGATGGAGTTGCGGCGCGACTTCGGAGACGGCGATCTCAATTATCTCGCCAATCTGTGTCACGGATGCGGCGCCTGCTACGTCGACTGCCAGTTCTCCCCGCCTCATGAATTCAACGTCAATGTGCCGCAGACCCTGGCAAAGGTGCGCGCCGACTCGTATCGGTCCTATGCCTGGCCAAAGGCCTTCCAGCCGATGTTCGACCGCAACGGCACGGCAATCGCCGCGGTCACGGCCATCAGCATCGCGGCGTTCATCCTGGGCTTTGCGCTCTGGCATGATCCGGCGGTGCTGGCATCGAATTCAGGACAATTCTACCGTTTGATGCCGCATAACGCGATGGCCGGGCTTTTCGGGGCCATCACGCTTTATGCCTTGCTGGCCATCATCATGGGGTTCCGGGCGTTCTGGAAGGACATCGGCGCGAGCAGTGTTTCGGCCGGCTCCGGCCTGACCCTGTGGCAGGCGACCAAGGATGCGGCAGGCCTGCGCTATCTCGATGGCGGAGGCGTCGGCTGTTACAATAAGGACGAGAAACCGACGGACAACCGCCGCCTCTTCCATCATCTGACCTTCTACGGATTCATGCTGTGCTTCGCGGCCACGACGACCGGCACGATCTACCATTACATGTTTGACTGGCCTGCGCCCTATGGCTGGACGGAGTTGCCCAAACTCTTCGGCATACCTGGCGGCATCGGGCTGGTCATAGGACCAGCGGGTCTGATGCACGCGAAGCTGAAACGGCATCCCGACATGCTTGATCCCGCCCGGTTCGGCATGGACACGGCATTCCTCGCCATGATGTTCATGACCGGTTTGACGGGGCTGGCGCTGATGCTTGTTCGCGAGACGGCGGCGATGGGGATCACTCTCGCCATCCATCTCGGCGTTGTCTTCGCGCTCTTCGCGACCATGCCGTATGGCAAGTTTGTGCACGGTTTCTACCGTTTCGGAGCGCTGGCGCTCTACGCAGCCGAGCGCAGGGCCGACCGCCCCGCCAAAACCATCAGGAAGACCTGACGGCAATTCGTACAAGCGATCAGCACCGCCGGATCAGTGAATCCAGCATGACGACGCCGCTGCCTTCCGCCTTGACGAGGATCGGGTTGATCTCGGCTTCGGCAACCCTGTCCGACAGGGCGAGGCAGGAGATATCGGCAACAGCCTGGGCCAAGGCCTCAAGGTCGCCTTTCTCTTTTCCCCGGAACCCGCGCAGCAGCTCCAATCCCTTGATCTCATTGAGCGCTTCGCGTGCCTCTTCGACCGATATCGGGGCAATCCGGACTGCCGTGTCACGATAGATTTCGGTCATCACGCCGCCCTTGGCGACAGTGATCACCGGACCGACAATCGGATCACGCGTCAGCCCGACCAACACTTCCCCCAGGCCCTCGCACATTTCCTGCACAAGAATGCCGTTTAGCCGGTATCCCGGTTCGAATCGTTCCGCAGACTGCCGCATTCTGGCGATCGCGGCCACGAGTCCGTCGTGATCGCGCACATTCAAGGAGATTGCCCCAGCATCGGTCTTGTGCGGCAGGTCAGGAGAGACCAGCTTGACGACAACCGGAAACGTCAAGGGCAATTCATCAGGGATATTCGCGTCCGGCGCGATCAGGATCTGGTTGGGACGGCGGATACCGACAGCCTCGAAAACCGCTCCCGACTGCACCTCGTCCAGCGGACCGGGCATAAAACCCGCCAAGAGCCTGTGAACAGCATCTGACAGGAACGGCACGGATGCCTCAGCTTGTTTGACGGGAGCCATATACAGGCGCAGTGCCTCGGCGCAGCCCTCGACGTTTCTGAAAGCCGGGACGCCGCCAGTCTCGAGCATCTTCAAGCTCTCAGGCGCCTCCGGCAAGATAAAAGCCATGACCGGAGCGCGTCCTTCCACGTCCTCGGCGACAACGTCGATGATGGGACTAACCGCCTTGCCCGGATCGAACTGGGCCGAAGATCCGATCACGACAAGGAGCACGCCTGTCTCAGGATCGTCAGTGAGCGTGGAGACGACTTCCTTCATCGTCTCATACTGGGTGCCGGCAAGCGTGACGTCGACCAGTTTGCCGTGTCCCAGCTTGATGCCCCGCGCCTCAAGTTTAGCACGTGAGGCCCCGCCGCAGCCCGATATTGACACACCGCTGACGCTGATCCGGTCGATCACCATCGCACCGCCGCCGCCCGTCGTCGAAACCACCGTGACGGTTGCGGGCCTGCCTGATGGTGCGGCCCGCCGGTTCAGGATCCGTGGCGCATCGATCAAGCTCTCAAAGAATTCAACCTGGCGGATGCCGATCTGGCGAAGATAGGCCGAAACAGCCTCTCTTGAGCCGGTCAGCGCCCCGGTATGGGTGACCGAAAGCGCCTGCCCTTCTTCAGATTGGCCAATCATGTAGGCCACCACCGGTTTGCCGGCCCGAACAGCGGCGCGGGCAAAGCTGGCCAGGGCGTCTGGCTCCCTAATCGTCTCCAGAAACAGCGCGAACCCATCCGTATCCGGATCGTCAAGCAGCAGGCTTCCGAGAGCGCCGATGCTGGTGGACGCCTCGTTTCCCACCGAGATAAGCGTAGAGAAGCCGATGCCTCGCGCACTTCCCCGGGAAAACAATGTTCCGATCACGCTGCCGCTTTGCGACAGGGCCGCAATCCGCCCGGACCCGAGCTGCTCTCCCCGAAACGCCGCATTCGTGGTGCATGCGAAACCCGATTTCGTTGCCACCACCCCGGTCGAATTTGGCCCAATCAACAGGATCCCGGCGTTACGCGCTATGCGCGCCAGCTTGGCCTGGCGCGCGCGCCCCACCTCCCCGGCCTCGGCAAACCCGTCCGCCAGCACGGAAACGACTTTCACTCCGGCAGCCGCACAGTCCTCAAGCGCGGCAATGGCCGCGTCGGCATCAAGCAGAATATAGGCATGCTCGACCTGGTCCGGGATGCTCGCCACATCCTTGTAGGCCCTCAGTCCCATCACTTCGGTGCGTGCCGGATTCACCGGGTACAGCCTTCCGGCAAAGCCATGCTGGCGCAGAAAGGTCAACGGGCGCGCCGTCAGTTTACCCGGCGTCGCCGACGCGCCGATCACGGCAACGCTCTGCGGCGCAATCAACGCGCGCAACAAATCGATCGAGGACACAGCACTCATGACGCCACCGGCCGGCTTTCCGCCCGCTGCGAAAAGCGGCGTTCAAAAACGCCTTCCGCAATCCGGTTCTTCAGAATTTCGATCGAGCCGCCCGCAATCATCCAGCCCCGGGTACGGCGCAGGCAATATTGAGCGGTGCTCTCCTCGGAAAACCCCAGGCCACCCATGATCTGGACCGCTTCATTGGCTGCAAAATAGCCGGCTTCGTTGCAGGCGAGTTTCGCCATCGCGGTCTCCTGCGCCGACGGTAAGCCGTTCCCCGCACTGACGGCCGCCCGCATCAGCAACAGTTGCGCGCCTTCAAGCCGTACCGCCATGTCCGCAAATTTCCACTGCAATCCCTGGAACTCGCAGAGCGGCCTACCAAACTGCTTTCGCGTCATTGCATGCTCTCTGGCCAGATTGAAGGCATGACGACCGACCGCCACTGCGCGCGCCGAATTGCCCAGCCGTTCAATGTTGAAACCCGCAATCTGCCGCTTGAAGCCGCCACGACCAAGCAGCAGATTTTTCCGCGGTATGCGGCAATTGTCCAGAAACAGCGGCGACCATTCCTCCCCGTTCATGAACCTTGAGGATTTACCCACGGTGAGACCGGGCGTTCCCTTCTCGACCAGCACCGATCCGATTCCATCGACGCCGGAGCCAAACCGGACATAGACAAGAAACAGACGGGCTTCGCTGCTGTGTGTCCCGAAAATCTTCGATCCGTTGATGATCAGATCGTCGCCGTCTTCGGTGACCGAAGTGGCCAGTTCAGTGACGGCGGAACCTGCATCCGGCTCCGTCATGCCGAGCGATATCAATTCCTTTCCGGCGAGAAGACCGGGGAGAAACCGTGCCTTCTGCTCTTCTGTCGCAAATTCCGAGAATGTGCGGATCGGACCGAAGTTTCCCGCCTGAACGATATCGCCGCTCCGCGGGCAGGCTTCCGCCACCGCCTGGATGGCCAGGATGGCGTCGACCAAGGTGCCGCCGACGCCACCGTCCTTTTCCGGCACGGTAATGCCCAGGAGACCGGCCTGCGCGCATTTCTCTGCCACATCCCACGGAAACTGATGCGAAATCGCGCGTTCCGCGGCGCCACCGGCCAACTCCTTGCGCGCAAATTTCTGCACGGATTCATAAAACATCCGCTGTTCGTCAGTCAGGGTGAAATCCATTGTGGGCCGGCTTTCTGTGTTGGTGATTTGTGCAGATTAGCCTAATCTCCAACTATGGATACTGGACAGAAAGTCAGTAAGTGATAACCAACAGTTATGGATAAGAGATACCGCAATCTGCCGCTAAACCAGTTGAGGACATTCTCGATTGCCGCACGGCACCGCACTTTCACGGCCGCTGCGACCGATATGGGGGTCAGTCAGGTGGCCATAAGCCGCCAGATCAGTGCCCTGGAAACCTATCTCGGCATCAAGCTTTTTGAACGGGGGCCACGATCAGTCAGGCTGACCGAAGCGGGCCGCGCATTCGGGCGCGAGATTTCAGAAGCCTTCGACCGACTGGAAGAAGCCACGCACCGCACGCTTTCCGACGAAAGCTCCACCACAATCAACATCCGCATTTATCCGACCCTGGCCCATCACTGGCTGCTGCCGAAACTCGCGGATTTCACCGAACGCCATCCCGGCTACCGCATCCGTCTCGATACAGTCGTCGAGCCTCTTGATTTTCGCAGCACCAACCTGGACCTGGCGGTTCAGCTCGGTCACGGAGACTGGAGCAACGCGAAGTCGCGGAAGCTCTTTGACGAGCAGGTCGATGTCGTCTGCAGTCCCGGCTATGCGCAACGGTTTGGCAACTTCACCACCCGGGACAGTTTCGATCAGGCGGAATTGCTACACGCAAAATACCGGCGCCGGGAATGGGAGGTGTGGGCAAGCGGTGCGGATATCGAAATAAACCACCAGCGTGGAATGGAGTTCGATTCCTCAGTTCTGGCCTACTGCGCCGCCCGAAAGGGTTTCGGCCTGGCGCTCGGCCAGATAGACCTCCTTCAGGATGAGCTTGAAAAAGGTGAACTGATCTGTCCGGTTGACCGGCCTGTCAGGACCGGATCGGCATTTTACGTTATCTGGCCCACGATGAAGTCCACATCCGTGAGAACCCGGCACCTTATTGACTGGCTGCTGGATATCTCGAGGGAGAAGCCTGAGTTCTTCAGATGAGCGTCAATGCATGGCCGGCACATGTCCAGCCAACTGCGATTGAATTGCTCACAACCAATTCCAACCCATGCAATGGAATTTCGCGCGTCTACGGTTTATGAAGAAAAAGAGAATGCCGGTCTAATCCGCCACTATGCGATATTGAAAATGCAAGGGAACGCCTGGGTATGAACTCAAAATCAAATTTGACGCTGGATTCATCCAGGGTGGCCACCCTGGAAAGAGCACTCGCCATTCTCTCGGTGTTCGAAACGAGCAAGACACCGGTAACGCTGGCGCAGATTTCCCAAGCGACCGGACTGTACAAGAGCACGATCCTGCGTTTGATCGCCTCCTTCGAGGACCATGGTTACATTCAGAGAAGCACCGACGGCTTGACCTACACTGTCGGCCCCACCGCATACCGGCTTGGCATGACTTACAAAAAGTCATTCGAACTGGACAAGGCGGTGGAAAACACACTTGAAGAGCTGGTCAGCAAAGGCACCGAAAGCGCTTCCTTCCACGTCATCGATCGCGACCATCGCATGTGCGTGCTGCGGGTGGACTCCAACCACCCCACCCTTGACCGGGTGGCGGCAGGCGACCGGCTGCCGTTGGACAGGGGGGCGGCCGGCAAGATCCTGAGGGCCTTTACCGGCGAAAGCACTCCGGAAATGCAATCCGTGCGCGACAATGGCATCGCTGTTTCCCAGGGTGAAGTCGACCCTTCGTGCGCCGCAATTTCAGTCCCGGTTTTCGGATTGTCCAACGAATTGATTGGCGCCATTTCGGTTTCCGGACCGAAGGAACGGTTCACCAAAGAAAGCGTCGAAAGCATGAGCCAGCTGCTTTTCGAGGCATCGCGCAAACTGTCCAAACTTGCTGTTGCTGAAAGGCGCGTGCGGACACTCCCTCTTCGCGCCTGACCGGAAACGCGTCCCGGATCAAACGCGAAGAGGATCGACGCCTATTTCAACAGCGACGGCAGAAAAGTTGAAATCGCCGGAAACGCGATGAGAAGTGACAGCATCACGAGATCCGCCAACACGAACCAGATCACCTGCTTGATAATCTGCTCCAGCGGCGTATCCGGCATGGCCGACTTGATGACGAACAGATTCATCCCGACCGGCGGCGTGATCAAGCCGAGCTCAAGAAGCTTGACCACGATGATGCCCATCCAGATCATGTCGACATTCAGGTTGAGCAGGATCGGATAGAGCAGCGGCAATGTCAGCAGCATGATGCCGATCGGATCAATGAACATTCCAAGGATCAGATACAGGATCGACACGCCGATGATGAACAGGATGGGATCGCCGGTCAGATTGACGATGACAGCTGTAAGATGATCGGACACGCCGGAAAGGGCGAGGAAACGTGTGAACAGGATGGCGCCGATTCCAATCAGGAATATCGAGGCGGTGGTCTGAAGGGTGGCAAGAATCGAATTTCCAAATGCCGCAAGATTGAAATCGCGCCGGGACCAGGCAATGAGAAGAGCTACAAAAGCGCCAACGGCACCGGCTTCCGCTGCTGAAAAAAGTCCCGCGAACAATCCACCCATAATCGAAACAAACAGGACAACGATTGGCCACACGTCCAGCCATGAACCGGATTCTGCCGATGCAACTGCCTCCTCTCCGACTGGCGCATTCCGCTTGGCGTATCCAGTATCGACCAAGCCGGGATTTGCTCTAATGCGTAGACTAATGGTCAGGCTGTACATCAGCGCGGTCAACAGACCGGGCACTATCCCTGCGATGAAGAGTTTGCCAATCGATGTCTCGGTGAAGATACCGTAGATGATCATGATGATGCTGGGCGGGATCATCGTTCCCAAAGTTCCGCCGGCGGCAACGATCGCTCCCGCGAACCCGGGATTGTAGCCATTCCGGATCATTTCCGGGATGGCGATCCGGCCCATGGCCGCAGCGGTTGCGAGGCTGGAGCCGCTGACGGCCGAAAACGCCGCGCATCCGCCAATTGAGGCGACGCCAAGCCCCCCGCTAAAGCGCCGGAATGCACGGTCGACGGCACGAAACAGGCTCTCTGTTATGCCGGCGTAATAGCAAATATATCCCATGAAAACGAACATCGGGATCGAACTCAGCGACCAACTTGCAGTGAACTCGTAAGGTCCGCTGGTCAGAATGCCGAGCGCTGTTCTTGTCCCGTACATCATGACGATGCCGCCGAACGAAACAACCCCCATGGCGATCGCGATGGGCAACCTGAGAAGCATCAGCAGAATAAGGACTGCCAGTCCTCCAAACCCGATTTCAAGGTTCATTGAGTGAACCCCCACTCGCCGTTTGAATCGCGCTTGGCAAACAGATCATGGCCGTATCGCAGAAATCCGATGGTCTTGATGACAACAACGATGGTGAAAAGCGCCACGCCGAGCACGAAAATCACGCGTCCCGGCCAGATGACGATCGGATATTCGCCAAACATGAATTCGCCGATCAGGAACTTCCGCCAAGCCTCCCTTGCGGCAAGCCAGGTCAGGGTCCCGAGAAATCCGACTGTGATCAGTCCATTGACAAACAGGTTCCAGCGCCGCACCGGTGCTGGAAACAAGTCATGGATCATCTCGACGGCAACATGGCCGTTCTTCATCTCCACGAAGGCCAATGGCAACGCCACAACCGCCGGCATGTAGTAGTACGCCACGATTTCCAGCGTGGCCGGTATGGGCACCGAAAACAGATACTTGCCGATCGCGTCGAGTGTGACATGAACGGACATCAGCATCAGGCCGATGCCGCCCGCGATCATGTAGATCTTGTTGAGTCTCGCCAGTCCGCTAAAAGTCATAACGCCTCCTCCCATTCCCAACCCGTGAATCAATTGCGCGGATCATATTCCTACGGGCAATCGCAGCGAACCGCGCATATTGGTTTTCGCCCAGTAATCGGTCAGCGCCGAGGTGTCCTGGCCCGCATACCCGTCATCAATCGCCTTTTGAAACATGTCGCGGGCCAGCCCGCCCATCGGGACAGAGACCCCGGCGCTTTCGGCGGCCTGGCAGGCAAGGGTCAAATCCTTGTGACCAAGCACGATGTCAAAGCCCGGACTCGTATCTCCGCGTAGCACCTTGGCCGGCCATTTGTCTCGAAGCTGACCGTTCGACGCCGTTGTCTCGAGCAGGACATCGAGGGTTCCCGAGAGATCCAGACCCAGCGCATCACTGAGAACGAGAGCCTCGGAGTTCAACTGACAATATGAGAGCACAAGGAAGTTGTTGACCAGCTTCGTGCGTGTTCCATCTCCCGCGGATCCACAGTGATAAACCGTTGTGCCCATTGCCAGAAGCAAGGGGTGAATGGTCGAGAAAACACTGTCATCGGCCCCGACCATAAAAAGCGATTGGCCCTTGTCCGCATGTGCGGCCAGCCTGCCGACTGGTGCATCGGCAAACGACAGGCCACGATCGCTCGCGACGGCAGACAAGCGGTCAACCGTGCCGATATCAACGGTGCTCATGTCAACGATCGTCGCGCCCGGGCGGGCATGGGCAAAAACACCATCGGGATCCAATGCCACCTGCAAGACTTCCTTCGGTCCCGGCAACATCATGAAGATGACATCGGCCTCGCCGGCCAGTTCGGCCACATTCTTTGCCTGGGTGACGCGCTCGCCCGTCAGTTCTTTCGCCCGTACGTCGGAGATATCGTAGACGCGAAGCGCAAAACCCTTTCGCGCCAGGTTTGATGCAAGTGCGAAGCCCATTCTTCCCAGACCGATAAATCCGACCTTCGTTTTGCATGAGTCGGAGACCCGCGGCTCATCTTCCATATCGAATTTTCCCTGTTTTTATCGGCTTGCAATTGACAACGAAACGGTGACTCGCAATTAATAGAACACTGTTCTAAAAATCAACCTCTTTCGGCGAATTGCCAGAAAGTCGGGGAAAACAGGCAATTGCGTCGAGCAGCCGCCACCCCGCGGTACGTGCTTGATGCCCAAATCAGAAGAAGGACGTTCAACGTGGCAATGAAATTCCCGGCCTCGGGTCGCTGGATCACCGGTGCTGGTCCGGTACTGCAGTCAACGAATCCCGCCACCGGTTTGGTGCATGCGGAAATTGGCACCCCATCCAGTGAGGAAATCGCACAGGCCTGCGCTTTTGCTGCTGAAAGTGCTGCCGCCAAGTCCTGGCGGGACCTGAAGCCGCACCAGCGCGCCGATTACCTGCACCGCATTGCCAACGGCATCAGTCACGGCCTTGACGATCTTGCCCAGGCGCAAATGATCGAGAACGGCAAAACACTCAAGGAATGCCGGCAGCAAGCCGCCAGTGCGGCAGCCACCTTCAGGTACTACGCCGCAGTTTGCGAAACGATGGAATCAGCAGTCCCTCCCAGTCGCGGCGACTATCTGGTCGTCACCACATTCGAGCCTTACGGCGTCGTCGCGGCGATCACGCCCTGGAACTCGCCACTGACAATGGAGGCGCAGAAGGTTGCGCCAGCGCTGGCGGCAGGAAACACGGTGGTTCTGAAGCCATCGGAAGTCACCACCCTGCCCAGCCTTTCCCTCGCCAGGATATGCGAAGAAGCGGGCCTGCCTTCGGGAATCCTGTCCGTATTGCCGGGCTATGGGCGCGATGTCGGGACAAGCCTCCTGGCGCAGCGCGAAGTGCGCATGGTCTCCTTTACCGGCGGCACGGAAACCGGACGGGCGATCGCGCAGACCGCAGCCAAACGCCTGATTCCCGCAGCCCTCGAGCTTGGCGGAAAATCACCCCATATTATCTTGGAGGATGCCGATATCGACGCGGCCTGCGCTGGCGTCGTTGACGGTATATTTGAAGGGATGGGCCAGTCGTGCGTTGCCGGATCACGGCTCTTTGTCCCCCGCGCCAGACACGACGAGATCGTGGACATCCTTGTTCGTAAGGCCGAATCTATCCGTCTCGGCCAGCCAACCGGTCCAGACACAGAGCTCGGGCCGCTTTCCTCTCATCACCATCGCGACAAAGTGGCCGACTATGTCGATCTGGCGAGGAAGGAAGGCGCCAGCATCGCCACAGGCGGGAGCCGCCCCTCCGGGTCGGAGTTCGACAACGGCGCATTTTACCAGCCGACGATCATCACGGGCCTGACCAATGCAGCGAGGGTCTGCCAGGAAGAGATCTTCGGCCCAGTCCTCTGTGTGCTTCCTTTCGACAATGAACAGGACCTGGTGGAACAAGCCAACGATACCGCCTTTGGATTGGCGTGCGGCATCTGGACCTCGGACTACCGCAGGGCCTGGAGGATCTCGCGCGCGATCGACGCCGGCACGGTGTGGGTTAACACCTACAAGCAGCTGAGCATTTCGGCGCCTTTCGGCGGCTTCAAGGACAGCGGCATTGGCCGCGAGAAAGGCCTGTCCGGCATGCGCCTCTATCAGCAGGCGAAAAGCACCTACTTCTCAATGAAGTGACACCCCACGCGGTAAATTTACGGCAGGACATCATGAACTCAAGCATACATGCCGCAATCGGCTTCATCGGACTGGGCGTCATGGGAAGCCCCATGTGCCGAAATCTGATCCGCAAGGCGCCGAACTCGCGGATCACCGTTTTCGACCGGTCTGCGGATGCAACCAACCGGATTGCAGACGAAGGCGCCGAAAGCGCGGCCAACGCCACCGAACTGGTTGGAAAGGCGGACATCGTTATCTTGTCCTTGCCCAATGGCGAGGCCGTCGAAAGCATTATCTCGGAAGTCAGTGCGAACATAAAGCCCGGGCAGGTCATCATCGACACGTCAACCACCCCGGTTGCCCTCACCAAGGAAATGGCTGCCCGCGTTCGGGCAGCCGGAGCCGACTATCTGGATGCTCCGATTGCCCGGACCCGGCAGGCCGCGGAGGACGGAACGCTGAGCATCATGGTTGGCGGCGATATTTCGGCCTTCGAGCGCGTACGTCCAATTCTGGAGTGCATGGGTTCGGACGTCACCCATTGCGGCCCTGTCGGCGCGGGCCAGATCGTCAAGATCCTGAACAACATGGTTCTGTTCCAGACCGTACACGCCCTTTCGGAAGCACTGGCAATCGCGGTCCGTGCCGGGATAGACGGAGACATGCTTTTCGATGTGTTCTCGAAAGGCTCAGCCGACAGTTTCGCCTTGAGAAATCATGGCAGAAAAGCGCTGCTCAAGAATGATTTCCCGCCGCGGGCTTTCTCCACCGACTATGCCCGCAAGGACAACACCTATGCGATCGCTCTGGCAGAATCGGTCGGCGTGACCGCAAGAGGAGCCAATCTACTCGATGGCGTCTTCGCGCAAGCGCAGGAACAAGCCATGAGCGACTGCTACTTTCCGGTCTTTCACAAACTCCACGATTCGAATTGACCTGTGGTCGCATCTCGCGACACTGATCCGGGCTGAATGCAGGAAGTGGGCTTGGGAGGAGGATCCCGGCCAGGGTCTCTCTGGAGCATCGGCGATCCAGCCTCTTCACCGGTTGTAACAGACGGGCCTCAGACGCTAGAAGATGGTCTGAAGAACTCCTACTGTCGGGTGGGGTGAAGCAATTCACCAGCACCGAACCAGGGTGGCACTGCATGCAGGCGCGGGAAACAAAGCGCTCCGCGAAAAAGCGCGAGATCATTCTCGATGCCGCGGCTTCACACTTCAACCGGAAGGGCGTGCGCGGCGCGACCTTGACCGAGATCGCTGCAAGCGTTGGCCTCGTCACCAACAGCATCACATATTATTATCGCAAGAAGGAAGATCTGGCGGCGGCCTGCCTCGTGCGAACCATCGATGTGGTCAAACAACTGATCGCCGAAGCTGTCCTGGAAGCAACGCCGGAAGACAGGCTCAGGACCTTGTTGCGGCTCTACGCCAACCGCCTTGCCGCGGGCGCTTCGGGATCCCTCTCCTCGATCATGAGCTTCAACGATATTCGCGCACTGGCAAGCCCTCATGCGGAAACGGTTTTCGAAGAATACAATCTGATGTTTCGCCAACTCCGCGAACTTTTCAGGGACCTACCGCATGAGCTCAGCCGCCCCGAACAAAATGCGCGAACACACCTTTTGCTTTCTATACTCCATGCCGCGCAGGAATGGCTGAATTACTACGAAACAGAAGACTATTTGCACACCGCGGAGAGAATTGGCGACGTTGTGATTCGAGGGCTGGGCGGGGTCGGATTGAAGTGGGACGCGGCCCGGGATATCGTACTGCTTCCGGAAGCTGAAGGCGACCCCGCACGGGCGGCATTCCTGCGCGCCTCGACGCGGCTCATCAATGACCAGGGTTACCGCGGCGCATCCGTGGAAAAAATCTCCGCCGAACTGAATGTGACCAAGGGCTCCTTCTACCATCACATCGAGAGCAAGGATGAGCTGATCGTCGACTGCTTTGAGCGCAGTTTCCATGTGCTGCGAAGCGCACAGAACGCAGCCTTTTCGTCTCCTGGAACAGGCCTCGACCGGCTGGTATCGGTCACCGGGAGGCTTATCGCCTATCAGCTGTCCGCGGACGGCCCGCTTCTGCGCATATCGGCTTTCAACGCCCTGCCGGAAAACCTGCGTGAAGAGATGAAGCATACGATGGAGCGATTGTCGCGCCGGTTCAGCGAATTCGTGGTTGACGGAATGATCGACGGGTCCATCCGTATTATGGACCCCGCAGTGGCTGCCTTCCTGCTCAACAGCATGATAAACGCGACAATCGAGGTCGAATGGTGGGTTGCCGGCGCCTCCCCCGAAGAGATAACCGGCTTCTACGCCACCCCGCTTTTCACCGGCATCTTCGCGAATCCGGCGATCAGTCCGCGTTGACTGCGCCAGGGATATAATCGCTGAATTTCTGGCCCTTGGCGGCAAGTTGTTCCAGAAGCGCCGATGGCTTGAAGCGTGCACCATACTCGGCCTCAAGGGCGCGAAGGCGGTCAACGATGACCTGCAGTCCGGTTTGGTCCGCATAATACATCGGACCGCCGCGATAGGCCGGCCAGCCATAGCCGTTAATCCAGATCACATCGATATCGGATGCGCGTAGAGCCTTGCCCTGGCGAAGGATCTCGGCGCCCTCATTGATCATCGGGAGCAGCAGTCGCTGCAATATTGCGTCATCGGACATCACCTGTTGTGCGATCCCGTCCCTGACGGCGACATCGCGAATGAGGTCTTCGACCAGGGCCGACGGTTTGGCCTTTCGGTCACCGTCATAATCGTAGTAACCGGCCCCGGTTTTCTGGCCCCGCCGATCGATTTCACACAGCCTGTCGCGGACCGTTGCTCCCTGCGAGGTCTTGCGCGTCCATCCGAGGTCAAGGCCGGCAAGGTCGGCCATCGCGAAAGGCCCCATCGGCAATCCGAAATCGACCAGAACCCTGTCCACATCCGACGGGCTAGCGCCCTCCAGGATCAGGCGGTCCGCTTCATCCTGGCGTTGCGCCAGCATACGGTTTCCGACAAAGCCATGGCAGACCCCGACAACCACACCGACTTTTCCAAGGTCCCGCGCAAGCGCCATGGCCTGCGCGATCACCGCAGCATCGGTCTTGTCTCCGCGCACAATCTCGACAAGCCGCATGATATTGGCTGGCGAAAAGAAATGCATTCCCACCACGGATTCCGGACGGCCGGTCACCGCCGCGATCTGATCGACGTCCAGATAGGACGTATTGGTGGCCAGAATGGCTCCAGGCTTCGCTACCCGGTCGAGTTCGGTGAAGATCGCTCTCTTTACCGCCATTTCCTCATAGGCGGCCTCAATGATCAGGTCGCACTCCGCAAGAGCCGACATATCGAGGTGGCCTGATATCAGATCCACCCGCTGTTTCATCGAATTCGGGCTGATTCGGCCCTTCTTCGCGGAACGCTCGTAGGTCTGACGGATATTGGCCAGACCGCGTTCGATCGCAGCTTGCTCCGCTTCGACGATCTTCACGCGAAAGCCTGCATTGGCGAAACTCATGGCGATGCCGGTGCCCATGGTGCCCGCGCCAATAACGCCGACGGTTTCGATCGGCTTTGGCCGCTCCTGGTGTGAAAGTCCCGGAATCTTGCCGGCTTCACGCTCGGCG
Organism: Hoeflea sp. BRH_c9; assembly: GCA_000961635.1. GTDB lineage: Bacteria > Pseudomonadota > Alphaproteobacteria > Rhizobiales > Rhizobiaceae > Hoeflea. The sequence goes on from LADQ01000017.1 coordinate 17,334, forward strand.
AAAAACGCATAACGCATCGCCGCCGACTGGGGATCGGCCATAAGTTCATCAAACAGCGCACGCTCGATCTTCAATCCATCGTCAAAGGGCAATGCCATGGCTGCTTCCACGCACCGGATGATGTATTCCGGCGCCTTCAATCCGCGGAATTTGCGGGCGTTGGTTCTCCGGTAATCCTCGAAGAACGCGCCAAGACCGTCCATCCCCTGTTTGTTGGCTTCCATCTCGCAAATTCTGCGCAAGGGCGGCGCTTCGGAAACGATCTTTTCCGCAAAGGCCAAAGCACTGGCCTGAAGCGCCGCCTCGTCAACGAATGCGTCGATGATGCCCGCATTCAGTGCCTCATTCGCGTCGATCTGATCACCGGATATCATCAAATCGAGGGCGGCTTTCGGCCCGACAAGGCGGGGCAGCCGCTGCGTTCCGCTCGCGCCAGGAAGCAGACCGAGTTTCACCTCCGGCAGTCCGAACCGCGCCGAGGCGGCGGCAACACGATAGTGACAGGCAAGGGCCAGTTCCAGACCGCCGCCCAGAGCCGTCCCGTGGATCGCTGCGATCACCGGATATGGCATCTGCTCGATCGCCACCAAAACCTCCGGCAGGTCTGGCGATAACGGCGCATTTCCGAATTCCTTGATGTCCGCTCCGGGAAAAAAGGTCCGGCCCGCGCACATTATGACAATTGCCTTGATCGTCTTGCCCAGGGACACCTCTGCCAAGGCCTGCACAAGGCCGAGGCGAACCTGCACCGAAAGCGCGTTGACCGGCGGTGAGTCGGCCGTCACCACCGCGATCTGGCCGAAGCGGCTTACTTTCACAACTGAACTATCGGACACCTTGAAGCCCTCCCCCTGGTAGAAGCTCTAAACTGATTGTGTTTGCGCGCCCGAACCGGGCATCAACTGGCATGGGTCAGTAGATTTCGAACAATCCGGCGGCTCCCATGCCTCCGCCTATGCACATGCTGACAACTCCATAGCGGGCGCCGCGACGCTTGCCTTCGATCAGAACGTGCCCGGTCATGCGCGCTCCGGACATGCCGTAGGGGTGGCCGATGGAAATCGCGCCGCCGCTGACATTCAGCAGTTCGCCATCAATGCCGAGCCTGTCCCGGCAATAGACGACCTGGCAGGCGAAGGCCTCGTTGATCTCCCAGATCCCGATGTCGTCAACAGTGAGGCCAGCCTGGGCCAGCAGTTTCGGAATTGCGAATACCGGTCCGATGCCCATTTCCTCGGGCCCGCATCCGGCGACGGCCAGTCCGCGATAGGCGCCGAGTGGCTGCAGGCCGCGGCGTTCGGCGGATTTCGCCTCCATCAGAACGCAAGCAGAGGCTCCGTCCGAAAGCTGCGACGCATTGCCCGCCGTCACGTAGCGCCCTTCCGCTATCCGCTCACCACCGGAAAACACCGGTTTGAGCGATCGGAGATCCTCAATCCTGGTTTGCGGCCGGTTCCCCTCGTCCTGAGACAAGATGATCTGGCGTTCGCTCACCTCTCCGGTCACCTTGTCCTTCTGATGCATGACCGTGGCGTAAGGCACGATTTCTGCGTCGAAACGTCCGTCCTGCTGTGCCCGCGCCGTACGCATTTGCGATTGCAGCGCATAGTCATCCTGCGCGTCGCGCGAGATCCCGTAGCGCTCGGACACGATCTCGGCCGTTTCCAGCATCGACATGTACAGCGCGGGAATTTTCGCGACGAGGGCCGGATCCTGCGCCCGAAAGAAATTGGCCTTATCGTTCTGGACCAGCGAGATCGATTCCAACCCGCCACCGATCGCCACGTCCATTTCGCCCAGCATGATCCCCTTGGCCGCCGAGGCGATCGCCACCAGGCCGGATGAACATTGCCGGTCGAGGGTCATTGCCGCAACCGATACAGGAAGCCCGGCGCTCAACGCCGCCTGCCGCGCGACATTGAATCCGGTCGCCCCCTGCTGCCAGGCAGCCCCCATCACCACATCACCAATCTCATCGGGGGCAACCCCGGCCCTTGCCACGGCATGAGCGATGACATGCCCTCCCAGCGCTTGAGGCTGGGTGGAGTTGAATGCGCCTCGATACGCCTTCCCGATCGGCGTCCGGGCAGTGGATACAATCACGGCTTCACGCATTCTGCATTCGCTCTTCTGTTCGATGGCTGAATAACCTGTGGCGGCGCGGCAGGACGAAGATCCGCCGCAACCCTGAATTCCACAAAAACCGATATTTTGCAATACCGGTATGTTTTTGAATGGATCAATTTCCCTTTGTATGTTGACTTTGAAACAGGCATCGATATTTTTTCGAAAAGGAAGACTAATATGTGGAAGTGCGGCATTCGCTGCTTTCGCTTATCCGGCCGGGTCTTCACTCTCTGTCATCAAGCTGGAAGGATGCCGACGTGAACCTGGATTTCACCCGCGAGGAGCAGGAATTCCGCGAAGATGTGCGGTGTTTTTTTCAGACCGCCCTGCCCGATTCCATCCGCCGCAAGATACGCCTGAACCGCGACCTTTCCAGGCAGGAGCTGGTCGACTGGACACGCATCCTCAACCGCAAGGGATGGGCCGTGCCACACTGGCCCATAGAATGGGGTGGAACAGGATGGGGCCCGGTCAAGCAGGCTATTTTCCTGGACACGCTTCAACAGGAAAACGCACCGGAAACGCTCTCTTTCGGGACGAGCATGGTCGGGCCGATTATCTATACATTCGGCAATGAGGAGCAGAAGCGCAGATTCCTTCCACGTATTGCCAATCTCGATGACTGGTGGTGCCAGGGATTTTCCGAACCTGGGGCCGGATCGGATCTTGCGTCCCTCGCAACGACGGCGATACGCGACGGCGATCACTACATCGTCAACGGCCAAAAAACCTGGACAACGCTTGCCCAGCACGCCAACTGGATTTTCTGCCTGGTCCGGACCAATCGGGAGGTCCGCAAGCAGGCAGGCATTTCCTTCCTGCTGATCGACATGGCGACGCCCGGTGTCGCTGTCCGGCCCATTCAAACCATCGACGGCGGCCACGAGATCAATGACGTCTTCCTAGACAATGTCCGGGTTCCCGTGGAAAACCTGGTTGGCGAAGAGAACCTGGGCTGGTCCTACGCCAAGTTTCTGCTCGGGAATGAGAGAACGGGCATTGCCCGGGTGGGGGCATCCAAAGCGCTGTTGCGGCAGGTCAGAGAGCTGCTTGATACAGACAGCGGCCCCGGATCGGTGGCGGGCGACATTTTGCGGTTCCGGGAGCGGCTGGCGGCGCTTGAGGTTGAGCTGAAGGCGCTGGAGATCACGCAGTATCGTGTTCTGGCGAGGCAGGCCGAACAGGGCGATACCCGGCAGAATCCCGCAGCCAGCATTCTGAAAGTGAAAGGCACCGAAATCCAGCAGGCAATTTCCGAATTGATACTGGATATGGCCGGCGCCCGCGCCCTGGCGGTGCACGACCCGGAGGAGAATGGCGGCCACTTTGCGGATCCGGATTCTTGGACGCAAACCGTGGCGGCGACCTATGCGAACTGGCGCAAAATTTCGATCTATGGCGGCTCGAACGAGATCCAGCGCAACATCATCGCCAAACAGATCCTCTCCTGAGAGTGCCTGTAGCACCTACAAACCCATCCATTATTCTGAGAACAGGCCATGATTTTTGAACTGACAGACCAGCAACGCCTGGTCAAGGACAGCGTGGATCGCCTGATGAGCGACCGCTACACGTTCGAGGCACGTGAAACCATCCGCAAAGGAACCGAAAACTGGAGCCGGGAGCGCTGGAAGGATTATGCCGGTCTCGGCCTGCTCGCACTTCGGGTAGACGAAGCTGATGGTGGTTTTGGATGCGGTCCTTTCGACACCATGATCGTCATGGAAGCCTTTGGCCGCGCGCTGGCGCTTGAACCCTATGTATCGACGGTTTTGCTCGGCGCCGGATTGATCCGCCTCGCGGCCAATGCGGAACAGAGAGCACGTTTGCTGCCTCCCCTGTGCGAGGGCAGGCTGCTGCTTGCGTTTGCCCATTCCGAAGAGCAATCGGGAAACGATCTCCGCCATGTCGCGGCAACCGCCGCTCCGGCCGAGGGTGGATTTGTCCTCAATGGCAAGAAGACCCTGGTGCTTCACGGAGACAGCGCTGACTATCTCATTGTGTCGGCCCGGTCCTCCGGTGCCACGCTTGATCCGTCCGGCATCGGCCTCTTTCTCGTCGCGGCCGAGGCCTCCGGGCTAAGCCGGCGGAGCTACCGGATGATCGACGGACAGCGTGCGGCCGATATCGAGCTCAATGGTGTAAGGGTGTCCCCGGACAACGTGATCGACGCGTCGGGCCAGTCTCTGCCGATCATTCAACAGGTCGTCGAGGAGACGATCGCAGCGCTCGCCGCGGAGGCGGTCGGCGTGATGGATGAAATGCTGCGATTGACCTCGGACTACCTTCGGGTCCGCAAACAGTTCGGCGTCGAGATTGCGTCATTTCAAGCGATCCAGCATCGTCTGGCGGATATGTTTATCGCACTGGAACAAGCGCGCAGCATGGCCATGTTCGCAGCCAATGCCTGCCAATCGGATGACGCCTCGCATCGTTCAACCTGTATTGCCGCGGCAAAGGTCCAGATCAGCCGATCGATCCGCTTCGTCAGTCAGCAGGCCATTCAGCTTCACGGCGGGATCGGCATGACGATGGAATACAAGATCGGCCACCTGTTCCAGCGCGCGACCATGATCGACACGCTGTTCGGCAATGGCGACCATCACCTTTCAAGGCTCGCTGCGGGCAGCGGCCTGTTCGCCGCGTTAGACGGATGTGCCTCCGATTCGAGATGAATGCGGCATAGTCTACTGCTACCGGCGTGGCTGCAGTACTGTAAGGGATCCCGGCAAACACGGCAGCGTTCTGCCGCATCGGTTCAAAACGGGGTGATTGCTGCTACCAGCCTGCCTTGTGGAGATACTCATGCACCCAGCGCTTCGATCCTGGCAATGGCTGCAACGAGGCCCTCGGGCGATATCCGCGAACGGCGCGCGGCGACATAGGGCGCCTCGAATGTCAGTTCGGCTATCCTGGCCACATCGACTTCCGGCAAATCCCCCAGTCCAATATCGGCAAGGCAAGTGGGCAATCCAATGCCGGAAAGGAATTGTTTCAGATCGAGCAGAAAGGACTGCGGCTGGTCGGCCAAGGCGAGCTGCACCAGCAATCCGTAGGCGACAAGCTCTCCGTGAAGTGACTTGGCGGTTTGCGGAAAGGCGGTGAATCCGCGCAGCATGCCATGTGCGATGGAGAGGCCGCCGCCTTCGAAAGCCAGCCCGGAGTACAGGACGGTCGCCTCGATCACGCGCTCGAACGCGGCGTTGGGGGTGCCTCGGTCTATCGCCGACAGGGCCGCTTCCGTATCCTTGCGCAGAATGTCGTAGCAACTGTTGGCGAGGAAAGACGCCAGCATGGTTTGCGATCCATCAAAGAAATTGGGAATGCCGGCGCTTCCGGCGTCGGCGACCTCGAATTTCTTGGTGATTGCATCGCCGATTCCGGCCACGAAAAAGCGGCGGGGCGCGGACAGGATGATGGATGTATCAACAATAACGGCATCGGGGTTACGGCGCATGCGCGGTACGGCGACGATTTTGTGATTCTCGTCGTAGATCGCAGCGATCCGGCTTGTTGGCGCATCGCTGGACGCCACGGTCGGGACAATCACCAGCGGCACGTCAAGAGCCGATGCGACCGCCTTGGCGGTATCCAGCGCCTTGCCCCCGCCTGCCCCGATCACCACACCGCACTCATCAACGCCGATCTTGGCCACGAGCCGGTTGATTTCCGAATGCGTGCATTCGCCTGAAAACGCATGGAGCACCATTTCGGACCCTCCAGCCTTTTTCATGTCGGCTTTGACCTGGTCGAACAGCGGGAGCACGAACGGGTCGACAATCGCTGCAATCCCGGGCTTGCGGGTGAGGTTTTTCACCCATTCGGGGATGCTTGCCAAAGCACCAGGGCCCTGAACATAGATTGAAGGGAAGCCGATAGCTTTCAGATCCATTGCTTTCTCCGTCTCGTGTGCCGCCTCCGTATGAACGGATCAGCGACGATGCTTTTTCAAAACAATCTGGCGGCCCACGTAGCGCGGTGGCGGCAGGTTTTCATGATTCCTGGCCACGTCCTGAAATCGTTCAGAAGCGGCCTTGGGAAAGTCTGACGGGCGCCGCGTTGTCATATCGACACACACCAGCAACTGCTCGTTGGCGGCCGCGAGGCAGTCGTTCTTTTCATCATGCAGCGACATATGGACATGAGCCCGTTCAGCGGTCAGGCCCAACACCTGCAAGGAGATGCGTATTGGCGCCCCGCGTATCAGCTCGCGTTTGAAAACGAGATTTGCCTGAGCCACGAAGATCGATTTGTCGGTCTGCGCGATCTGATCCGGACCGATGGCCATGCCCGTGCAGAAGGTACAAATCGCTGCATCGAAGGCAGTCAGATATGAGGCGACATTCATATGGCCATTGTGATCCACCCACGCGTCGCGAACTGTTTCCCGGCTGATCAGCAGACTGCCATCCTGGTCGTGTTCGAACCCGTAAAGCGCTGTGGAGGCGAGTTGGTTCATGCCGGGAAAGCCTTTCGCAGTTCGGATTTCAGGATCTTGCCGGTAGCGGAGACCGGCATCTGCTCCACGATTTCCACCCGCGCCGGCATCCACCATTTCACGACTTGCGATTCGATATGGGATAAAAGCGCGTCGGGGTCGAACCTGTCCGCGCCAGCCTCAAGCTGTATGATGAGGAGCGGTCGCTCCTGCCATTTGGGATGCGGGATGCCGATCACCGCTGCATATTTGACGCCTGGGTGCGTCAGCGCAAAGGATTCCAGTTCCGAGGTGGATATCCATTCGCCACCGGACTTGATGATGTCCTTGGCGCGATCCTTGATGTCGAGATAACCCTGCCCGTCAAGCGTCGCCATGTCGCCGGTTACGAGCCAGCCGTCATCGGTCAGCGGGCTGGTGTCCTCGTTGAAGTAGCCGTTGGCGGTCCAGGGGCCGCGCGCATGGAGATGCCCGACCGACTTTCCATCATGGGGAAGAATATCGCCGGCGTCGCTGACGATGCGCAACCGTGTGCCCCAACTCGCCCGCGCCGTCTTCTTCTTGGAAGCCAACTGGTCAGCCTTCGCAAGCCTGTCGAGCCCCGGTTTCAGCGATCCCTTGCTGGAACAAAGCGATTCGGTCATCCCCCAGGTCTGGACAATGCTGACGCCGTGATCGCGTTCCCACCGCTCGATCAGCAACTGCGGCACGGCGCTGCCGCTGGTCAGAAAAGATTGCAGGCTGGCAATGGTCGAGCCATGCTCGTCGAGCCAGTCGCACAATCCCAGCAACACCGTCGGCACGGCGCCAGCGATGGTGACACCTTCCTCGTTCATCAATTGACACAGGGCCTGGGGAGAATGCTGGCGGCCGGGCAGGACAAGCTTGCCGCCACTTATCGGCGCCGTGTGCGGGAAACTCCAGCCGGTGGCGTGGAACATGCCAGCGATCGGCATGTAGACATCCAATGCGCCATTGCGATAACCGCCGAAGAAATCCTTGGCGATGCTTGCAAGCGCGATCAGAACCAGCGACCGGTGCGAGTAGAGCACTCCCTTGGGGTTTCCGGTCGTTCCGGAAGTATAGCACAGCACTGCACCCGCCCGCTCGTCGAATTCGGGGAAGCCTTTGAGCGGCGGTGCATCGGCGACAAGCGTCTCGTATCGAAGATAGCTGCGATCCAGATCGGGGAGCTTTTCACCGTCATCAATTAGAATGAGCGTTTTGATGCGCGTGAGCCTTGGCAGTGCCTGGGCCACGATTTCCGCGCAGCCGGTATCGAAAATAAGCACCTCCGCTCCACCGTGGTTGATGATATAGGCGACATGTTCTGCGGAAAGGCGCGGATTGACGGTGTGCAGAATACCGCCGGCGCCGGGGACCGCGTAGAACAACTCGAAATGCTGCCGGGTGTTCCAGCACAGCGTTGCCACGCGATCAGATTGGCGCAGGCCCAGACCGGTCAGCGCCGCGGCGATCCGCAACGTCCGGTCATAGGCATCGGCATAGCCGTAGCGCAGTGTCTTATCCGTCATGGTTCGGGAAACAACCTGCGTGTCACCATGATACTCGGCGGCGTACTCGATGATGGACGACAACAGCAGCGGCGCATCCATCATTAATCCGTTGATCATTCATTTCCTCCTGGTGGTCAGAAATGCGCTTGACGCCTTCCGATCAATATCCAATAATAGAACGACGTTCTGAAAACAAGGTCTCAATCCATCGGGACCCATCAAAGGCTTCAGTCAAGTCACGCATCATAAGCAATGCCGCGTTAGAGCATTGGAAGTCAGAACCGAAAGGGAAGAAGCGAATGACAGTTTTTCCTAACCCCGTGCCACCGGAACGGCAGCCGGCCGAAATGTCGCAGGACATCGTGCTCAAGGCCGAACCCGATGACGAACGGGTATGGGTTCCCATGGGCGACAATGTCTGGTTTCGCCCATTGCTGCTGCACACGGTCGAGGGCTACTGGACCAGTCTGCTGCGGGTGCGGGCGTCCGGCGTCGTAAGCTGCCATCGTCATCCGGCCCCGGTGCACGGATACGTCATCAAGGGAAGCTGGCGCTATCTCGAGCACGACTGGATTGCGACCGCAGGCAGCTACGTGTTTGAGCCTCCGGGTGAAACGCACACTCTCGTTGTCGATGAAGATGTCGACGAGATGATCACCTGGTTCCTGGTCAACGGGGCTATGCTCTATGTCGATCAGGACGGCAAACTCACCGGCTTCGCGGATGTTTTCCAGCGCATCGAAATGTGCCGGCAACACTACACCAAGGTCGGCCTCGGCGTCGATTATGTCAATCAGTTCATCCGGTAGACCGGTTTGAATCGATCCGGCATCGGCGCGTCGCCGATGCCGGTGACAAGCACTCGAATATCAAAGTTCATTTAGGGAGGAGACTATCGAAATGCGTATACTCAACAAGGCGGCGCGCACTGCGCTGATGTCAACGGCGCTTGCGCTCGGACTGATGGCAGGCAGCGGAAGTGCTGCTCGGTCGGCCGAGGCAAAGCTGAATTCCTGGCTCGGACCAACGCACCCGCTCAACACCGGCGGCTATGTCCCGTTCATTGAAGCGGTGAAGACGGCCAGCAACGGTGAAATCGACTTCCGTCTGTTCCTTGGCGGCTCCCTTCTGGACAGCCGCGGCACATTGCCGGGGATCCGCGACAATGTCGTTGAAGGCGGTTTTGTCGTTCTGTCCTTCCACCCCGCCGAATTTCCGGCAATGACCACGTTTTCCGATCTTTCCATGGTCGGAACCGATTCGCTGACAGCTGCGGCCGCTGTCACGGAAACGATCCTGTTGCATTGCAAGCCGTGCGAAGCGGAAGCGAAGGCCCAGAATTTCCTGTTCTTCGGCGCCTATGCAACGACGGCCTACAACATCATGTCGAGCAAGGCGGTGAATTCGCTTGGCGATATGCAGGGCAAGAAAGTGCGTTCCTTTGGCGGCGCCATTGACCGCTGGCTCAGCAGCCTCGGCGCAGTTGCCGTTAACGTGGATGCGACGCTGGCCTATGAAGGATTGTCCAAGAATACGCTGGATGCCGTCATGCTCCCGGTGGCCGATCTTTCGGCCTATAATCTCTGGGACGTCGCGCCTTTTGTTACCCTGCTCAATGTCGGCTCGTTCAAGGCGGACAGTTCGGTTGGCTTCAGCCGCGATTTCTGGAAGGGGCTCACAAAGGAGCAGCGGGAATTGTTGCTCAAGCACGCCCCGATGATGGCGATCGGACCCGGCCTCGACTACATCAAGAACGACACGAAAGTCGTTGCTGAGGCAGCAGATAAGGGCGTCACCCTGATCCAGCCGACCGAGGAAATGAAGAAGGGACTCGCCGATTTCTTTGAAGTCGACAAGACCGCCATTACAGAAGCCGGCACCAAACGTGGCGTCGCGGAGTCCGACACGGCGGCGATTGTCGCCACCTATGTCGAACTTCTCGACAAGTACGAGAAGCTCTTCGAGGGCAAGCGCGACGATCCGCAGGCGCTCTACGACATCCTCTACCAGGAAGTCTACGCAAAGCTTGACCCGGAAACCTTCGGTCTCGACTGACCAACTGGCTTTCCTGATACCAGGTGAAGAGTGCGATTAGAACATCGCACGTCCTTCCTGCGCCGGCTTAGACCGTTTGCCAATGCCGCATAGCAAGGTTTGTCAAAACCAAATGCCGGCGCAGGAATCCGCAAGGTGATCCAACTGTTGGAATTGACCGGAAACATCAGGCCTAACAGTATGACCTGCTGCTGTAACTACGGCCAGGGTTAGCTCTTTCAGCGTGCAAGCCCAGCCGCAGGGATCAATGCGGCAAACCTCCCCAGAATTCTGAGAACGGCGATGCAAATTGGTCCACGGCAGGGGCGGGATTGCCCCGCTTCGGGCGGCATGAAAGTCGGCCACCTATTTTCCATCTGCAACATATGCAGGAAGTTGAGGGATCTATACCGTGGGACTTTATCCGTGGGTCCGTCTGACTTGCTCGGAAGAAATGAGTAGACGTCAGGCTGCAAGGAATTTCAGCCATATCTCGCAACAGCGTAGCTGAGATGATGGCGTATTCGACAACGCCGAGTTAGCAGCGTCAGTCACTGTTCCGGCAGCCTGGGCTGGATGCGTTCGTTTCGACGATCTGTCACTGGCTTGATGTGGACATAAAGGTGCCGCGGAAGCAGCGCCATACGGGACCTCGTCCGCTTAGCGCAACTGAATTCTCCCACAGGCTCGAAGCAGCATTGTCCCGAATGCTCGCAGCATACCCTGATCCGAAAATCAGAGCCAGATATTGGCACCAGGATCTACATGCCGGTTACCAACTCCATCCAACGGCTCAACAGCAAAATCAAGCGACGCTGCATCGTGGTGCGGTTGTTCCCTAACGACGACGCCATCGTGCGCCTCGTCGGTTCTCTTAACGATTAACGGGCCGTACAACGCGCCCGATACGTGACGCGGGAAACCTTCGGACAAATGAACGGTGATCCGCTCATCACCTTGCCCGCAGTGGCAAGCTGATGCGCCCCCCGACCAGGCCCGGAAAACGCCGCGGATATCAGAAACTTACACCATACTATGGGACACGATCCGCCACTGGGATCGCTATTTCGCTTTTGCTTCAGATCGATTTATTCACTCAATGCAGATTCTAACTTTTGAGGCAAAAAGGAAAACCTGTGCTCCAGGCAAATTTGACGCCGTGCATAGACCTCTCTCCCATAGTGCACACGGAAATGCGCTCCGAACACCACGCAGAAACTATTCTCTTATTTTACAAAGAGTTAGGGATGAAAGAGTGGCGGAGAGGGTGGGATTCGAACCCACGGTGGAGTTGCCCCCACGCCGCATTTCGAGTGCGGTACTTTCGACCACTCAGCCACCTCTCCGCGTCTGGTCGGCGCAGTATCAGTGCGCGGGCGCTTCCATAACCGGCGTGAGCTTCTTGCACAAGCGCAAAGTTTTGCGCTGCCGCCGGCAGACCGGCCGGATAGCCAATTTGGCTTGACTCTTGACCCCGCCTCACGTATCTCGCGACCCGAATGCGGCGTGGGAGTTCCTGCGCCGTTGGCCTTTGCTTGAACGTCCGCCATCCGGACCTCACCCAGGCTTCACCCGGTCGCGTCCCCCAACGGACCCGGCCGATCCGTTCCGACTGGCAAAAAGACGGCCCGCCTTTTAGGCGAGAGCCGGACGAACACGAAAGGACAAAAGATGTTCGCAGTCATTAAAACCGGCGGTAAGCAGTACCGCGTCGCCGCCAATGACGTTCTGACGATCGAGAAGCTTGAGGGCGCCGCTGGCGACACCGTCGAGTTCAACGAAATCCTGATGGTCGGCGAAGGCGCCGGCGCAACCGTCGGCGCGCCGCTTGTCGAAGGCGCCATGGTGGTGGCCGAAGTTGTCGAGCAGGGCCGCGCCCGCAAGGTCATCGCCTTCAAGAAGCGCCGCCGGCAGAACTCCAAGCGCATGCGCGGACACCGCCAGCATCAGACGGTCGTCAAGATCATCGACATCCTGACCGGCGGCGCAAAGCCGTCCAAGAAGGCTGCCGCGAAGAAGGAAGCCGCGCCCAAGGTTGAAGCCCCCAAGGCTGAAACTGCGGCGGCAACCCTGTTCAAGGCGCCAAAGGGCGAACCGGACGATCTGACCACGATCAAGGGCATCGGCCCGGTCGCAGCCGGTCAGCTCAACGAGCAGGGCATCACCACCTTTGCCCAGATCGCCAAGCTGAGCGACAAGGATATCACCCGCATCGACGAAGCCATGCCGTTCAGCACCGATCAGATTTCCGATTGGCGCGATCAGGCCAAGGCCCTCGTCAAGTAAATCAATCGCCCGTTCGGGCCCTGGCGGCGCAGGCCGCACAGACAATCGCCCTTGAGGGCGAAAACAGGAGCAGACCCATGGCACACAAAAAAGCTGGCGGTTCAACGCGCAACGGTCGCGATTCGGAATCCAAGCGCCTCGGCGTGAAGAAATTCGGTGGCGAAGCCGTCATTTCAGGTAACATCCTGGTGCGTCAGCGCGGCACCAAATGGCATCCCGGCACAGGCGTAGGCCTCGGCAAGGATCACACCATTTTTGCCGTGCAGCCGGGCAATGTTGACTTCCGCAAGAAAGCCAACGGCCGAACCTATGTGTCCGTTGTCGCGAAAGCGGAAGCAGCGGAATAAGCCGGATCCTTCATGCAGGCCGGCGTCTCATCGACCCGGCCTTCACAGGCATCCTCCGGAACACCGGATAAAGGCAGGGGAGATGGGACACCATCTCCCCTTTCCTTTGTCCAAAACCGGAGAATGACCATGAGACACGACCCTGACAGCAGCCCGAGCGCACATGCGCCCAGAGACGAATTAAGAGACAGCTCAAGCGGAATATTGAGCGGCCCGGAGGCTCGCCCGCCGGCCGAACAGGTCTTCGACTGCCCCATCCTTCTGACCGAAGACCTGGTCCTGCGCGCACCCCACGCCGAGGACATCGACGCAATTGCCATTCTCGCCGACAATCCGGCCATCGCCACCATGGTGTCGCGCATTCCGCACCCCTATGGCCGCGATGACGCCGAAGCCTTCGTGCGCGCCTCCGCCACCCGCGGGAATGGCAATTGCGTCTACGCCATCACCGAGGCCGACACCGGCAGGCTGCTTGGATGTTGCTCGCTGGAAACCGCCGCGGACGGAAAGGCGCTCGAACTGGGCTATTGGGTGGGCGAGCCGTTCTGGCGCCGCGGCATCGCCACCCAGGCCGTCCATGCGCTGGTCGACATGGCGTTCCGCACAAGCGAGATCAGCCATATCGACGCCCGCTGCCGGGTCATCAACCCCGCCTCCCGCCGGGTGCTGCAGAAAAGCGGCTTCCAGTTCCAGGGCACCGGCATGATCAACGTGCTGGCGATCAACGCCAGCGCTGCGGTCGAATGGTACCGGCTCGACCGCAAGACCTGGATCTCGCTGATCGGCTGGTCCAGCGAGAACAAGGCCGCCGCCTCCTGATCCTGCCGGTGGCGCGGGACCATTCGCCCCGCGCCGCATGGTCAGTCAACAGCGGCGCTCCCGGCCCCCGGCAGCGCGCATTCAGCAATAGGCTTTGACCTCGCCGCCTCAGGCGTTTATCGATGCGGCCAAAGCCGGAGGCGCCAGCGCCGCCCGGTCGCCTCGCGTTCAAAGCCCGGATCGGTAAAGACAGATGAAGTTCCTCGACGAAACCAAGGTCTATATCCGCTCCGGCGATGGCGGCGCCGGCGCCGTTTCGTTCCGGCGCGAGAAATACATCGAATTCGGCGGACCCGACGGCGGCGATGGCGGCCGTGGCGGCGATGTCTGGGTGGAAGCCGTCGACGGCCTCAACACGCTGATCGACTACCGCTTCCAGCAGCATTTCAAGGCCAAGACCGGCGTCCACGGCATGGGCCGCAACCGCACCGGCGCCAATGGCGACAGTGTCACCCTGAAAGTTCCGGCCGGCACCCAGATCTTCGAGGAAGACAACGAGACCCTGATCTGCGATCTGACCGCGATCGGCCAGCGCTACCGGCTGGCCGCCGGCGGCAATGGCGGCTTCGGCAACGCCCATTTCAAATCCGCCACCAACCAGGCCCCGCGCCACGCCAATCCGGGCCTGGAAGGTCAGGAAAAGACCATCTGGCTCAGGCTCAAGCTGATCGCCGACGCCGGCCTGATCGGCCTGCCCAATGCCGGCAAGTCGACCTTTCTCGCCTCGGTCACCCGGGCGCGGCCGAAGATCGCCAATTACCCGTTCACCACGCTGCACCCCAATCTCGGCGTCGCCACCATCGACGGCCGCGAATTCGTGCTCGCCGACATCCCCGGCCTGATCGAGGGCGCCCATGAAGGCGTCGGCATCGGCGACCGGTTTCTGGGCCATGTCGAGCGCACACGGGTGCTCCTGCATCTGGTCTCGGCGCTCGAGGAAGATGTCGGCCAGGCCTACAAGACCGTCCGCCACGAGCTCGAGGCCTATGGCCACGGCATCGCCGACAAGCCCGAAATCGTGGCGCTGAGCCAGGTCGATGTGGTCGACGCCACGGCGCGGGCCGCAAAGGTCCGCTCGCTGAAGAAGGCCGCCGGGCGGGCGCCCTACGAGATCTCCGCCATCACCAGCGAGGGCATGACCGGGACGCTGCGGGCGCTGCGCGACATCATTGTCGGCGCCAGGACCGAGGACGACGCCGCCAGCGAAACCCGCGCTGCC
>LADQ01000219.1 GCA_000961635.1 Hoeflea sp. BRH_c9
GGCCAATGAGCGACGGCGGCGCGCCCGGCCGCGGTTTGACCGGCGGCCGCGGCCTGGTCAGCACATTCATCCGCCATCCCAACGCGGCCAATCTGCTGATGGTGCTGATGATCCTGTTCGGCGCCTTCTCGATCGCGCGCATCAACACCCAGTTCTTTCCCACCATCGACCGGCCGACGATCACCATCAGTGTGGCCTGGTCCGGGGCCAGCGCCGAAGACGTCGAAACCAACATTCTGGCGTTGATCGAGCCGGGGGTGCGCTATGTCTCCGGCGTCGACCGGATGAGTTCGACCGCCGCCGAAGGCTCGGCCACCGTGCGGCTGGAATTTGCCGACGGCGCCGACATGAGACAGGCCATGACCGATGTCGAGACCGCGGTCCAGGCCGTCGGCAACCTGCCCGAGGATGCCGAGGAGCTGACCATAGCCCGATCGGTGTTTTTCGACACGGTCGCCAAACTCGCCGTGTTCGGCGCCGCCGACGAGGTGGTCAAGCGCGCCTGGGCCAAGCGCATCCGCGACGACCTGATTGATCGCGGCATCGACAAGATCAATTTCACCGGCCTGCGCGACGCTGAAATCCGCATCGAGGTTCCCGAGATCGAGCTCAGGCGTCTCGGGATGAAGATCTCCGACATATCGACCGCGATTGCCGCCAACAGCCGTGATCTGCCTTCGGGAACGGTGGACGGCGCCGTCGAGCGCCAGTTGCGCACCCTGGCCGACGCACAGGGCGCGCGGCAATTGTCCAGCATCGAGGTGAAATCCTTCGCCAGTGGCGAAAAGGTGCTGCTCGGCGATGTTGCCAGCATCAAGGATGGCTTCGACGCCGACGACACCCGCGGCCTTGCCAGCGGATCGCCGGCGATCGAACTCGATATAAGGCGCGCGCCCACCGCCGACACGCTCAAGACCGCGGCGATCCTGTCAGACTACATCGATGAGATCACGCCGCAGCTGCCGCCCGGCGTTGAGCTCGCCACCTATGAGGTCGCCTCCGACGCGCTCGCCGCCCGGATCTGGTTGCTGGTCAAGAACGGGGCGGGCGGGCTGCTGGTGGTGGTGGCGATCCTGTTCGTGTTTCTCAACGCCCGCATCGCCTTCTGGGTCGCCGCCGGCATTCCGGTAGCCATGCTCGCCACCATCGGCTTCATGTATGTCAGCGGGCAGACGATCAACATGATGTCGTTGTTTTCGCTGATCATGATGCTGGGCATCATCGTCGATGACGCAATCGTGGTGGGCGAACACACCGCGACACGGCTTAGCATCGGCGATGATCCGCAAACGGCGGCGGAAAATGGCGTCAGCATGATGTTCACGCCGGTGATGGCGGCAATGACGACGACGCTGGCTGCCTTCGCGCCGATCCTGCTGATCGGCGACACCATCGGCCAGATGATGGCGGTCCTGCCAATGGTGGTGACCGCCGTTCTGGTCGCAAGCCTGCTCGAGTGTTTCCTGATCCTGCCCGGCCATCTGGCCAATTCGCTGGCCGAGCGCAAGGCGCCGGGCTGGTCCTGGTGGCGTCAATTCCTGATCGCGCTGGTGCTGGTGGTGTTTCTCACCGGCGTGACCGGCCGGCTGGCCGTCGATCTTGCCCTTGGCGCCGGCGACACCGACATCCGCAACGCGGCGCGTGATTTTGCCGGCCTGCCGCCGGCTGCGCGGATGGCGATCGTGGTGGCGCTGTCATTGACCCTGGCGACGCTGATCGAGTGGGCCCTGCTTGCCTTGCGCCGGCGGAATGGCCACGCCAATGGCCGCCCCGAGGATGCCGGCGAAAGCCGGTTCCGGCGGGCCTTCGATCGCGGCTTCGACCGGTTCCGCAATGGGCCGTTCTCGCGTCTGGTGCAATTGGCCTGGGATTGGCGTTACGTGACGCTCGCCATCGCCGTTGCCATGGTGATGGTTCTCGCCATTGGCCTGGCCCGGTCGGGACGTGTCGAGTTTGTGTTCTTCCCGTCGCCGGAAGCGGAGAACATTTCCGGCACGCTGATATTCAACGCCGGCCTGCCCGAGGAAACGGCGCTCCAGGCCATTGCGGTGCATGAGAAAGCCTTGCACGAAGCCGACAAGGCGCTGGCGGGCAGCGGACCTTCCTCGATCCGGGCGGTCTTCACCAGCTTTGGCGCTTCAAGCCGCAGCGGCAGCGCCACGGCGCGCATAAGGGTGCAGTTGACCACCTCGGAGGAGCGCGAGGTGCGCACGCCCGACCTTATCAATGCCTGGCGCCAGGCCGCGCCGAACATCGCCGGTGTCACCCGCTTCGCCATCGAGCAATCGCGCGGCGGCCCTCCGGGCCGGGACATCGAGGTGCGGCTGCAGGGCGAGCGCGTGGCGGCGCTCAAGACCGCTGCGGCCGATGTCGTAGCCCTCCTGTCGGGCGTCAACGGCATCACCGGGCTTGACGACAATCTGCCCTGGGGCAAACCGGAGCTTGTGATGGAACTGACCCCGCAGGGTGCTGCGCTGGGGTTTTCGATCGAAGAGGTCGGCCGCCAGATCCGCAATGCGTTTGACGGCGCCATTCCCTTCCGCTTCCCGCGCGGCGACGACGAAGTCACCGTCCGCCTCGTCCAGGTGCCGGCGTCGCCCGGCTCACAGGCGCTGCGTGATTTTGAGCTCAGAAGCCCGGGCGGCACCTTCGTGCCCCTGGCGGAAGTTGTCGAGATGACCGACCGGCAGGGATTTTCAGCGATCCAGCGCCGCGACGGCAGGAGCACCATCTCGGTCACCGGAGACATCGATACCGCGGTGACAACCACCGGAGCGGTGGTCGAGCAGCTGACCGCCAGCGGCAGCCTCGATCTGGTCGCCGCCCGGCACGGCGTCACCTATTCCTTCGGCGGGCGCTCGGAGGAGCAGGAAAACGCCTTCGCCGATCTCAAGCTTGGCGTCGCCGTGGCGCTCAGCGTCATCTACATCATTCTGGCCTGGGTGTTCGCCAGCTACTGGCGGCCGATCGCGGTTCTGCTGATCATTCCCTTCGGCGTCGTCGGCGCGATCTTCGGCCACTGGCTGCTTGACTATCAGCTGACGATCCTGTCGTTCATAGGCCTGCTAGGCTTGGCGGGTATACTGGTCAATGATTCCATCATCCTGGTCGACCGGCTGGAGGAGCGCCGGGAGGCTGGCGACAGTCTTGCCGAGGCCGCCGTCGGCGCCAGCCGTGACCGGTTGCGCGCCGTGCTGCTGACGTCGCTAACCACCATCGGCGGCTTGCTGCCGCTGCTCTATGAGACAAGCCTGCAGGCGCAGTTCCTGCTGCCGATGGCGATCACCATCGTCTTCGGTCTCGCCATGACCACGCTGCTGGTGCTGTTCCTGGTGCCCGCGCTTGTCGGCATCGGCGACGATTTTGCCCGCGCCCTGTCATTTCTCTATGGCCGCCGTCCGGCGGTCGGTCGCGCCTGAGCGGCGCTACGAGCGCCAGAACCGCGGCAGAAACAGCACAAGCACGGTGAACAGCTCGAGCCGCCCAAGCAGCATGCCTGCCGCCAGCAGCCATTTCTGCGCATCGCTCAGCGACTGGAAATTGCCGGACGGGCCGATAATCTCGCCCAGTCCCGGGCCGACATTGGAAAGCGCCGTTCCCGCGCCCGACAGCGCGGTGATCGTGTCCAGCCCGGTCAGTCTGAGCAGGATCGCGAGCAGCACGAAGGAGGCCATGAACAGGAAGAAGAAGCTCATCACCGAAGCGATGACGCGGTCCTCGATCGGCTTGCCGTTGAACCGGGCGCGGAACACCCCGTTCGGATACATCACCTGCGAAATATGCTGCCTGACGGCCTCGAACAGCACCTGAAAGCGGAAGATCTTGATGCCGCAGGAGGTCGAGCCGGCGCAGCCGCCGACAAACATGAGGATGAAGAAGAACGCCACCGCATGCGGTCCCCAAAGGCCGTAATCGGTCGAGGCATATCCGGTTCCGGTGACAATCGAGATCACATTGAAGGCCGATTGCCGCAATCCCTCGAGCCCGACATGGTGCTCGCCGAAATGCGCCATCATCCAGCCGACAAGCACCGCGCCGGCGAGAAACCCCAGGAAGGCCTTGATCTGGTCATCGGCAAGGATCGGCCGGAACCGGCCTTGCAGCATCTGCACATAGAGCAGGAACGGGATCGATCCCAGCGTCATGAACACGATCGCGATCCACTCGACCGCCGAGCTGCGGAAGTAACCGATGGAGGCGTCCTTGGTCGAAAAACCGCCGGTCGCCACCGTGGTCATGGCGTGGATCACCGCATCGTCCGCCGCCATCCCCGCGGTCATGTAGGCGATGGCGCATATTCCGGTCATGGCAATGAAGACCAGCGTGATCGACGTCGAGATCTGGGTGGCGCGCGGCAGGATTTTCTCGGCGGTGTCGAAGGCTTCCGCCTTGAACAGCTGCATCCCGCCGATCTGCAGCATGGGCAGCACCGCAATCGCCATGACGATAATCCCCAGACCGCCGAGCCACTGCAGCAGGCCGCGCCAGAACAGCTGTCCGGGCGACGCGGTGTCGAGGCCGGTGATCACCGTCGCGCCGGTGGTGGTCAGCCCGGACATCGATTCAAAGAAAGCGTCCGTGTAACTTGGCACAATGCCTGACCAGTGAAACGGCAGCGCGCCGAAGGCGACCAGCATCACCCAGGAAAACACCGTCATCAGCATGGCTTGCCGGGTTGAAAGTCCTTTCGGCGCACCGCGGTTGGCGATGAACAGGCCAAAGCCGACCAGCATCGTCATCATCGCGGTGCTGGCGAAGATCATCCAGTCGTCATTGTCGGCCGCCAGATCGACCAGCGCCGGCAACAGCATCGCGGCGCCCAAGGCGGCCAGCAGCACGCCGGTGACCAGCATGACAGGCCGGAAATCAGCAAGTGCGGTCAATTCAGCGTTCTTGCCATGCCCGGCAGGTCCAGCGAGAATGCCGGAATCTCGACATCGAAAAGCTCGCCTTCGGCCGATTGCATCTGGTAGGAGCCGACCATCACCCCGGAGGGCGCATCCAGCGGGCAGCCGGAGGAATATTCGTAGGTATCGCCCGGACCGAGCACCGGCTGTTCGCCAACGACGCCGGGGCCGCGCACCTCGTCGACGATGCCGTACTCGTCGGTGATCCTCCAGTGCCGGCTGCGAAGCTGGACAATCTGGTCGGAATGGTTGGCGATGACGATGCGGTAACCCCACACATAGCGGCCGTCCTCGGGGTCCGACTGGTCCTCGAGGTAGTATGGCTCCACCGTCACTTCTATCTCACGGGTCAGCGCGCGGTACATCTGCCACTCCTTGCCACACTCATTGTACAGTGGATTGCTTGCGTCAAGCATTTCGGCATCAGCGAGAGCACCGTTTGCTGCTCTAAACGCCCAAATCGCGGTTTGTGGTGACTTGATTGTGATGAAACCGGCCTTGCCGCGCCCGTGACGGCTGACGGGGATCGCGTTATCACAGGCGCAGGACAAGGGAGTCGCCGGCATGATGGACGGAGCCGCACGCAAATTGATAGAGCCAGGCCTCGACCGGGCCGGGACTTGGCTGGCGCAAAGGCGCGTCAGCGCCAATCATGTGACCATCCTTGCCTGCCTGATCGGACTGGCCGCGGCCGGGCTGATTGCCTCTGGATTTCTCATTGCGGCGCTGGCGCTGATCATCGCCAGCCGGATCTGTGACGGCCTGGATGGCGCCGTGGCGCGGGCATCGCGAAAGACCGATTTTGGCGGTTACCTGGATATCACCCTGGATTTTGTCTTTTATGGCGCCATTCCGCTCGGCTTTGTCGTGCTTGATCCGGCCGCCAACGGGCTCGCCGGAGCGGCGCTGATATTCTCGTTCTATGTCAATGGCGCGAGTTTTCTCGCCTATGCCGTGGTCGCCGAAAAACGCGGCCTCAGCACCACCGCGCGCGGGGTCAAATCGATCTATTTCACCACCGGTCTCGCCGAAGCCAGCGAGACCATATTGGTGTTCGTGCTGTTTTGCCTGTGGCCGGCCTGGTTTTCGCCGGTGGCCTGGGCGTTCGCCGCCATCTGTCTCTACACGGCGCTTTCGCGGATCATGCAGGCAAGGACAGAGTTTGGCGATGAACCCTCACAGCCCTGAGAGCGCGTGATCGAGATCCTCGATCAGATCGTCGATATCCTCAATGCCGACCGAAAGCCTCAGCATGCCGGGGTTGATGCCCAGTTCGCCGCGCGCTTCTTCCGAGAGGTTCTTGTGCGTGGTGGTCGCCGGATGCGTGATCAGGCTCTTGGTGTCGCCGAGATTGTTGGAAATCTTGATCACTTCGAGCGCGTTCTGCATGGCGAACGCCGCCGCTTTGCCGCCCTTGAGGTCGACCGCCACCAGCGTCGAGCCGCCTTTCATCTGGCGGGCGCAGATTTCCGCCTGCGGATGATCGGCGCGGCCGGGATAGATCACCCGGGCGACCGCCGGATGATCGGCCAGGAAGTCGGCGATCCGGCCGGCGCTTTCGGTCTGCTGCCGTACTCTCAGCGGCAGCGTCTCCAGGCCCTTGAGCAGGGTCCAGGCATTGAACGGCGACAGCGACGGACCGGTGTGACGAAAGTAATCCTGCAGATGTTCGTCGATCCAGTCCTTGTCCGACAGGATCACGCCGCCCAGGCAGCGGCCCTGGCCATCGATGTGCTTGGTCGCCGAATAGGCCACGATATGCGCGCCAAGCTCCAGCGGTTTCTGCAGCAAGGGCGTGGCGAACACATTGTCCACCACCAGCTTCGCGCCGATCTGGTTGGCGAGCTTGGCCACGCCGGCAATGTCGACCACTTCAAGCGTCGGGTTGGTCGGGCTTTCGAGAAAGAACACCTTGGTGTTGGGGCGGATGGCGGCCTCGAAATTGGCAAGATCGCGGCCATCGACCAGGGTCGACTCGATGCCATATTTCGGCAGCAGCGTCTCCACCACCCAGCGGCAGGAGCCAAACAGCGCGCGCGCCGAAACAACGTGATCGCCGGCGCGAAGCTGGCACAACAGCGCCGCCGAGATCGCCGCCATGCCCGAGGCGGTGGCCCGCGCATCTTCGGCGCCCTCCATCAGGCACATGCGCTTTTCGAACATGTCGGTGGTGGGATTGGCGTAGCGGGAATAGATGAAGCCGGGATCCTCGCCCTTGAACCGCGCTTCGGCGGCTTCCGAGCTGTCATAGACAAAGCCCTGGGTCAGATAGATCGCTTCGGATGTTTCCCCAAACCCGGAGCGGCTGGTGCCGCCATGCACGAGCTGGGTGGCGGGGCGGAGTTGTCGGCTGCTTTTCATCATCTTTGTCCAAAACACAAAAAAACCGGCTCGCGAAGTCGCCAGCCGGTCTTGCAACCCGACCCTTTTAGCGACTTGTTTAACGTGGCTGCAAGCCGGCCGGCCAAATCACCACGGGATAACTGAGCTTTTAATGGGTTGCGGCGCTTGCGTCAATCGCTTCGCCTTGCCATCAAGACATCTCACAATTGGAGCAGGCGGACAGTGGCAGCTGGCATACTCTCGGACCGCGCAATTCAGGCGCTCTTTGATGCTGGCAAGCTCGCCTCCGGCCGCGCCCTCGATGCCGACCAGATCCAGCCCGCCAGTCTTGATCTCAGGCTTGGCGCCCGCGCCTACCGGGTTCGCGCCAGTTTTCTCCCCGGCCCGTCAGCCAGGGTCGAGGACAAGCTCGGGCGGCTGAGCATGCACGAGATCGATCTCTCCGACGGCGCGGTGCTCGAGACCGGCTGCGTCTACATTGTTCAGCTGCTTGAAAGCCTGGCGCTTCCGCCGGAGATTTCCGCCTCGGCCAACCCCAAGAGCTCGACCGGCCGGCTCGATATCTTCACCCGGGTGATGACCGACCACGGCCAGGAGTTTGACAAGATCGCCGCCGGCTATTGCGGCCCGCTGTGGCTCGAAGTCAGTCCGCGCACCTTTCCGATCGTGGCGCGCACCGGATCGCGGCTGTCGCAGATCCGTTTCCGGCAAGGCCATGCGGTGCTGGACGAGGACGAGCTGTCACGGCTGCACCGCGAGGAAACGCTGGTTGCCTCCGACACGCCCAATGTCTCGGGCGGCGGCATTGCGCTGTCGATTGACCTTGAAGGGCAGGGACCCGACCGTCTCGTCGGCTATCGCGGCAAGCACCACACCTCCGTCATCGATGTCGACAAGCGCGCCGCCCATGATGTGTTTGATTTCTGGGAACCGCTGCACAACCGCGGCTCGGCCGATTTGATCCTCGATCCGGACGAGTTCTACATTCTGGTCAGCCGGGAATCGGTGCATGTGCCGCCGCTCTATGCGGCCGAGATGACGCCGTTCGACCCGCTGGTGGGCGAGTTCCGGGTGCACTATGCCGGATTCTTCGATCCCGGATTTGGCCATGACGAGGCCGGCGGCGCGGGCAGCCGCGCGGTGCTCGAGGTGCGCAGCCACGAAGTGCCGTTCATCCTCGAGCACGGCCAGATCGTCGGCCGGCTGATCTATGAGCGGATGCTGGAACGTCCCGCAGCGCTCTACGGATCGGGGCTGGGATCAAATTATCAGGCGCAGGGCCTGAAGCTGTCCAAACATTTTCGCGCCTGAACTTCCCATCCCTGGGATTCTGATCATCGCGTTCGCCGGGCTCACTGGCGCGCCGGGGACTTGTCCAGCTGCGTCGCGCGCAACTCGGCCAGGTCCTTGCGGATTGCCTTGAGCTCCTTGAGCATCGTGCCTTGTTCCGTGGCCAGGGCCTCCCGGTCCGCGGACGCTTCGGCGTCATGCTCGGCCTGCATTGCCGAGACGATGATGCCGATGAACAGGTTGAGCACCGTGAATGTCGTGCACAGGATGAAGGGCAGGAAAAACGCCCAGGCCCCTGGGTGAACCTCCATCACTGGCCGGACAATGCCCATCGACCAGCTTTCCAGCGTCATGATCTGAAACAGCGAATAGGCCGAAGCCGGAATCGAGCCGAACCATTGGGGGAAACTGTCCGCATAGAGCTTCGTCGCCATCACCGAGAAGACGTAAAAGACCAGCGTTAAAAGCAGCATGATCGATCCCATGCCCGGCAACGCGCCGACGAGGCCGCCAACCACGCGCTTGAGCGAGGGCACCATGCTGATCATCCTCAGCACCCTGAGGACACGCAGCGCCCGCAGCACCGAAAGAGCGCCGGTGGCGGGAACCAGCGCCACGCCGACCACCAGAAAATCGAAGATCCGCCAGGGGTCACGGAAAAAATCGAGCCGCCAGACCACAAGCCGCGCCGATACCTCGATGACAAAGACCGAGAGGATGACCCGGTCCAGCACCACAAGCAGCGGGCCGAACCTGTCCATCACTTGGGGCACCGTTTCCAGCCCGAGCGTGATTGCATTGATGACGATGAGTATGGTGATGGCGGTTTCAAACCGCCGGGACTGAAGGAGGGCTTTGAGACGGTCCATGGAACGCAATCATGTTGGTGTGAGAGGCGACAGTCATATGAGGCCGCGCCGGTGGGCAGTCAAGCCTTTGACTGGGCCGGTGTGACTGGGCCCTTGTGACTGGGTTTTTGCCGCTTGACAGCCAGCGAGATGAACGCCAAGGATCGCCGGTGCGCGCGGGTGTAGCTCAATGGCAGAGCAGAAGCTTCCCAAGCTTACGACGAGGGTTCGATTCCCTTCACCCGCTCCACCCCTCCGCCTGTTTCCGGGGACCTGATCAGGTCCGCCCATTCGGTGTTGGCGGGATGCGGTGTTTTTTCCCATAGATGCGCATTTGTCATCAATTGGTTGAGCGCACGCCAGCCGGCACAGGACATCAACAACCAATAGACCGGTGTCAGCATCAGCCATCGTTTCCTGAGCTTTGTCCGCTC
>LADQ01000046.1 GCA_000961635.1 Hoeflea sp. BRH_c9
CCGCCATGCGCGCCAGCGCCAGCCGCGGATCCCGGGCCCTGAGCACCGGAACCGCCACCTCGGAAAGATCGGCATCGGCGGCCGCGACAATGGCCACGGCGCCGCTGGTGACCGCCTGTAGCGCAAACCGCGCGCCATCGGTTTTCACGCCCGTCAGCGCGAAGAACACATTGCCCGGTTCAACCGCCCGGCTGTCGGCCGAAAGCCCGGTCACGGTCAGATCGGGCGCGCCCGGATGGCCGGTGGCAAGGGTTTCGGGCGGCAGGGCGGAAATCAAGGCGGACAATTTCATGAAATGCTCGGGTCTTTCGTTGTCACAAATGGCGTTTTGAGTCGAACTGACGATGCCCTGCCCGCCACTTGTGTTTTCAGTATGTCAAGGACAGCACTTGCGTGCCGTTTCCGAATTGCGGTTCGACGCCGAGGAAGCCCGCCGACCGGCGAATGATGGCGCTGACCATGGGAGCCGCGTTGAGACCGGCGGTGGCCGAGGACTTTCCTTCCTCGGGCTTGGGCTCATCGATCACCACCAACACCACATATTGAGGATTGTCGATCGGGAATGCCGACAGAAATGCATTGAACCGGACCGATGAATCGTAGCGTCCGTTGACCACTTTCTCCGCCGTGCCGGTCTTGCCGCCGACGCGGAAGCCCTCCACCTCGGCGCGCCGGCCCGATCCGTTGGCGACATTCATCGCCATCAGATCGCGCATGCTCTTGCTGGTCGACGGCTGGATCACCTGGACGGCCACCTGGTCCGCCTCCTCGGCGGTGCGCGGCAGGAAAGTCGGCTCGATCAGTTTGCCGCCATTCATCAGGGCTGCGGCCGCGACCGCGGTCTGCAGCGGCGTGGTGGAGACGCCGTGACCGAAGGAAATCGTGATCGAGCTGATCTTCTTCCACACCGAAGGCTGGTTTGGCGTGGCCACCTCGGGCAGTTCGGTCTGCATCCGGGTCAACAGCCCCATCCGGGTGAGAAACTCCTGGTGGCCTTCGATGCCGACAATATCGGCCATCTTGGCGGTGCCGATGTTGGAGGAATAGATAAAGATCTCGGGAACCGTCAGGATCCGGTTCTTGCCGTGAAAATCCTTGATGGTGTAGCCGCCGATGCGGATCGAGCCGCGCGCATCAAACGAATCATTGATGCTGACCTTGCCTGAATCCAGCGCCATTGCGGTGGTGAAGGCCTTGAAGGTCGAGCCCATTTCATAGGTGCCCGCCGACATCCGGTTGAGCCGGTCCTTCTGCAACGCTTCCACCGGATTGTTGGGATCGTAATCGGGCAGTGAAGACATGCCGACGACTTCGCCGGTGTGAACATTGAGCACGACGCCCGCCGCGGCGATCGCCTTGTAGCGGTCCATGGCGGCGGCAAGCTCGTCGCGCAGCACATGCTGGACCCTGAGGTCAAGTGACAGCCGTACCGGCTTCATGTCCTCATTGACCGTCATGCCGGCGGCGGCCAGATCGCCGAGCCCCTGCCCGTCGACATATTTCTCCATCCCGGCGATGCCGCGGTTGTCGATATTGACGTGACCGACCACATGCGAGGCGGTCGGTCCGCCCGGATAAAACCGCCTGGTTTCGGGCCGGAAACCGATGCCGGGAATGCCGAGCGAGAGGACCTGGCTTTGCTGCTTGGGCGTCAGCTGCCGTCTGAGCCACTGGAACCGGGAGTTGGAAGACAGCTTGCGGTGGATGCCGCGCATGTCGATGTCCGGCAGCACGGTGGCGAGCAGTTCGACCGCTTCGTCGGGGTCGACGATCTTGTTGGGTTCGGCAAACAGCGACACGGTGCGGATGTCGGTGGCCAGCACCTCGCCGTTGCGGTCGACAAGGTCGGGACGCGAGATCAGCAACTGGTCGGGACGCGCGATCGACGACACGGTTTCCGGTGAGCGCAAGCCGTATTGCACCAGCCGTCCGCCGATGACGGAATAGATCAGGCCGAAACAGGCAATGGCGATGATGATGCGGTTTTTGGCCTGCGCCCCTTGCGCCTTGCGGACGCCTTCAAATTCGAGCCTTGAGCGGCCGCCGCTGTCGGCCTGATTGCGGCCCGGCTCGAGGCCGGAAATATAGCTTCCCAAGGTTTTCATGGCTTTACCGATCCCGTCGTCAGCACAGTGTCGGAGCCGGCTTCCGCCACCAGTGGCTCAAAGTCGCTGGCCTTGCCGGCCAGTTCCCCGGGCTGGGCCATCTGCGTCGGCTCGATCGGTTTCAAACCTAGTTCGGCTTCAAACGCCGTTGACAGCCGCTGCAGCCGCGAGGGCTGGTTGAGCAGGCTCCAGTCGGCCTCGAGCAGATCGATGGTTTCTTCCTGCAGCCGGATTTCGGCCTGGAGTTCGCGCACCTCGGACAGCTTGGCTTCGGCGTCGTGCTTGATCTGGTAGGTGACGGTTGCCGCCGCGATCATCGCGCCGACCAGCACCAGGTCGAGAGTTCGCAGCATGGCTCAGCCTCCGAGCGCCGCAAGCGCGGCAAGGTTGGGAACGGGAAGGATGTCGGCGCCGGCTTTTCCAGCCGGTGCGGCGGTGCGCAAGCCGGCGCGCAATTTGCCGGAGCGGGAGCGCGGATTGATCTCGCACTCGGCTTCGCTGGCCGTCACCGGCTGCTTGCCGATCAGGGTGAAGGTGGAGACCTTCTCGGCCACCATCGGCAGATGCCGCGAACCCGAGGCCTTGCCTGCGCGATCCTGGAAAAAACGCTTGACGATCCGGTCTTCCAGCGAATGAAACGACACCACCACCAGCCGGCCGCCCGGCTTGAGCGCCCGTTCGGCGGCAAACAGCGCCCGCGCCAGTTCGCCGAGCTCGTCATTGACATAGGTCCTGAGCGCCTGGAACACCCGTGTCGCTGGATGGATCTTGTCCTGCGGCCGCCTGGGCGAGACCTTCTCGATCAGTCCGGCCAGTTGTCTTGTGGTCTCGAAACGGGCCTTCTGCCGTTCGCTCTCTATGGCGCGGGCGATGCGCCCGGCATGGCGTTCCTCGCCGAGGATTCCGAAGATCCGCGTCAGGTCGGACGCCTTGGCGCGGTTGACCACATCGGCGGCGCTGACGCCCTCTTGCCCCATGCGCATGTCGAGCGGGCCGTCGCGCATGAAGGAGAATCCGCGCTCGGCCTCATCGATCTGCATCGAGGACACGCCGATATCGAGCACCACGCCATCTAGGCTGGCCTCCTCGACATGATCGAGCAGTTCGGAAAAGCGGGCGTGAATGAGCTTGAGCCTGCCGCTGGAGGCGTCAACCATCGCTGCGCCGGCTGAAATCGCATCGGGATCGCGGTCAAATCCGATCACTTGCGCGCCGGCTTCGAGAATGGCGGCGCTGTAGCCGCCCGCCCCGAAGGTGCCGTCGACGATCGTTTCGCCCGGACCCGGCGCGAGCGCTGCGAGAACCTCGCGGAGAAGAACCGGAATGTGGCGGACCGGTCCGCCATGGGCGTCAGTGTCACCGTCGCCCTTGTCCACCGTCATTCCGCTTCTCCATCCGTTGCGAACGGTCAGCTCCTGGCCGTTCGTTCTTTCCGGGCCCGCGACTGCATCTCCTCGAATGCGGCCGGCTCCCAGAGCTGAAAATGATCCCCCCGCCCCGCGAACGTCACCCTGTCGGTGATGCCCGTGAAATCGCGGATGAAATCCGTCACCAGAAGCCGACCCTCGCCGTCGAGCTTCATGAACACGCCGCCGCCATGAATGAGCAGCGACATCTCGTTGGCCTGAGCCGAGAACGGATCCTGCGATCCGATCATCCGCTCGAAGCGGTCCAGCACCTCCGGTCCGGCCATCGAGACCGCCGGAAACACGAAATCCTGCCAGGCGTAGAGTTCCTCGACCGCGGCCCGCGCCAGCACCGCGCGAAACATCGAGGGCACGGAAACCCGCCCTTTCGCGTCGATCCTGTTTGTCGCGTTCGACAGGAACCGGTTCATCACTCGCAACCGCCGTTTCCGCCTTCTGGCCCCACCTCATAGATCCTCCGGTTTGCCCCCGTTTTCCCGCACAAACAGGACTTTTGGCGGCGAAATGCGCCTGCGCGGCTCCTGGCCGGAGCCACAGTCCAATTGGGGAGGAAACGGCGGATACCCGCCTGCTGATCTGTGGTGCTTGGGATAACATGGGCCACCATGGGCGTCAATGGGAACTGCCCCCATCACACCACGACTTTGCCCCATTAATATCCTGTCAAGATTAACGAAGGGTTAGGCATGATGGAGGAAAGATGAAGGCGAGCGATGGATTGCCGAGTGGCTAACGGCGTGATAAAGGCGCTGCACGGTCGGCAGTCACCGAGGCGTCGCTGTCCCTTCAAGGGAAGCTAAACCTGCCATCTTGATCCGTAGCGCGTGGCAATTTTATCCAGTGCTCGCATCGTCAAGTCAGCGACCAGCGATACTTTCTGCGGGCACGCCATGGATATGTCATGTCGAAACAGTCAATTCCACTTGTGGTGGAGGATATCTCCCCTTTCGTGCGCGCGCTCGCGCGTCAAATCAATGACGGCAAGGAACCGGCCTCTCATCTTGTCCTGATGAACATGGTTTCCCGCGCCGCGGGGTTTCGCAATTTCCAGCATCTGCGCGCCGCCCAATTGGCGGGTGAGCGGCTGGAAAATCGTGAAATGCCTCAAACCATCGACCATCTGCTGGTCGAACGCACGCTGAACCAGTTCGATTCAGCCGGACGATTGCGGCAATGGCCGTCGCGCCGGAAGACCCAGGATCTCTGCCTCTGGGCAATGTGGGCGGCGCTGCCCGTCCGGACAAAGCTCAGCGAAAAGGAGGTGAATGCGCTGCTGCGCGAGATTCACCTTTTTGACGACCCGGCAATCCTGCGCCGCACCCTGTTCAGCCTCGGCATGGTGTCGCGCAATCCGGATGGCTCGGATTACTGCCGCAAGGAGCAATCCCCGCCGCCGGAAGCCCGGGCCTTGATCTCCCTGCTTGAAGCAAGGCGCCGCGCCGGACTGCAACCGGCGTCCGGGGCCTGAAAAGCGCTTTGCGCTACCTGATCCTGTAGGACTGATGGCAGGCGTTGCAGGCGGCGGTCACCGCTTGCAACGCGCCATAGACCGCGCGATGGCCATCGTAACCGTCCGCAAGCTCGGCGTCCTGCGCGACGATGACGAAGCGGCTGGCCGCCCGATGCATCTCTGTGCCGGCGGCGGCCATGGCTTCGGGTATGAACTGAGCTATGTGCGCAGCGCCATGCGAGTCAAGTGACGACAAGCCGAGCCGATTTTCCGCGATCTTTCCCGCTTCGCCGACATCCCCCGCGGCGAGATGTCCCAAGATCTCTTCAAGCGCCCTCAGATGATCCCGCATGTTGGCAAGCATGTGCTCCTGCATCATTGCCGGCATCTCGACAAGCTCGCGTGAATCTTCGGCGGAGACTGCCGGGCCAGATGCCAGCCCCAGTAGCAGCATCGCCATACCGGTTTTTCCTCTTGAAATCATGAAATGATCCTTGATTGCTTCAGTGGTGGGGTCACACCTGTTTGCAGCATCGGCGATCAATCGGATATGATCGTTATCATGTTTGAAGCATTAACCCGCCACATCTCCGCTGATATCCTGCGCCAGAGGAAACTCCCGCCGGGCACATGGCTGTTTCATCAGGGCGATCAAATCCGTTCAGTCTTTCTTGTGGTCGCCGGCTGCGTCGACCTGGTCAGGCACACGCCGGATGGCAAGCCAGCGGTCTTGCAACGGGCAGGCAGCGGCGCGATGCTGGCAGAAGCCTCGGTGTTTTCAGACCGCTACCACTGCGATGCCATTTCGGCGCAAAGCTCACAGGTGGCGGAACTGCCGCGTGCGGACTTCCTCAGGCTCATCAATAGCACCCCGGCCTTTGCCTCCGAATGGATGGAACATCTTGCGCACCAGGTACAATCGGCGCGTTTGCGCGCCGAG
This sequence comes from Hoeflea sp. BRH_c9, assembly GCA_000961635.1. Taxonomy (GTDB): domain Bacteria; phylum Pseudomonadota; class Alphaproteobacteria; order Rhizobiales; family Rhizobiaceae; genus Hoeflea. The sequence continues at coordinate 5,923 of LADQ01000046.1, forward strand.
ATCCTGACGCTCAAGACTGTGTCGCAACGGCTTGACGCCTGGTTGGCCTTCGGCGATGGCAAGCTGCCGCGCCGCGGCGAACGATCCAATCTGGCAAAGCAGATCGGGGTATCGCCGGAAGCGCTCTACCGGGAAATCGCCCGGCGAACGAAATAGGCGCTTTGCCTGCTCAGCTGGCCAATATGACCGGGCCGAACAGCACGGCAAATCCAGCCACGCCAAGCCCCGCGCGGCGTACCGGGCTGAACACCCCGATCAGCGCATAGGAAATCAGCGCCAGCCCCAGCCCGATCTGGACCAGCGCCAGAAGGGCCGCGACCGGCGCCGTGGCGAGATCCATGATCGCCGGGTTGGCGATCATTGTCAGCGGAATGATATAGAGCCCGACGCCGAGGCTCATGGCGGTGACGGCCACTTTCAGCCAGCTCTCGCCAATCATGCCCGCCGCAATGAACACCGCCCCGCAGACCGGCGGCGTGATCGTCGACAGCAGCGCGAACCAGAACACGAACAGATGCGCCTGCAGCGGCTCCAGCCCGAGTTTGGACAAGGCGGGACCGGCCACCGACACACAGATCACATAGGCCGCCGTGGTCGGCACTTCCATGCCCAGCACCAGACAGGCGAGCGCGGTCAGCAATAGCGATGGCCACAGCAGGCCGCCCGAGGCGGACAGGATTAGCGAGGTGATCTTGACCCCGAGGCCGGTGATCGACAGCACGCCGATGATGATCGACGCGCACAGGATGATGGCGGCGATCATCGAGACCTGCCTGGCGGCGTTGAGCATGGCGCTCTCGACCCGTCCAAGGCTGCGGGCCAGATTGAAACTACCGTCGGCATGGAAGAACAGCATGACGAAGCCGACGAGGATCGCCATCGAGGCGGCGTATTGCGGCGTCAGCCTGGCCGCGAACATGCCCCACATCAGCACCGCGAAGGGAATGGCGAAGAACGCCGAGGTGATCAGCACCGCGCGCGGGCTCGGCCGGTCTTCGGGCGCCATCCCCGCCAGGTCATAGCGTCCGGCATAGGCATTTATGCCGACCCAGACGGCGAAGAAATAGAGAAATGCCGGCAGCACCGCCGCCGCCATGATCGCGGTGTAGGGAACGCCGGTGAGTTCGACCATGACAAAGGCGCCCGCCCCCATCAGCGGCGGCATGATCTGCCCGCCCGAGGACGCCACCGCCTCCACCGCCGCCGCCAGCCGCTTGGGATAGCCGAGCCGTGTCATCGCCGGCAGCGTGATCGCGCCGGTCG
>LADQ01000261.1 GCA_000961635.1 Hoeflea sp. BRH_c9
GCTGGCCCGGCATCCGGGCGAGACCGGGCCGCGGATCCTGGTTGGCGCCCGTTTTGCGGATCTGCTGGACACACTGGGCCCCGGCGCCACGATCGCGGTTGACATGCCGATGGGACTGCCCGACCGGACTACCGGGCCGGGACGCGGTCCCGAGCAGGCGATCCGCCGGTATCTTGGCGCGCGCCAGTCGAGCGTGTTCTCAATTCCGGCCCGGGCGGCGGTTGAGGTGGAAACCTACGCCGAGGCTTGCCGTCTGGCGCTATTGACTTCCGATCCGCCGAAAAAGGTGTCCAAGCAGGCATTTCACCTGTTTGGCAAGATCCGGGAAATCGATCATGTGTTGAGGGCCGACCCGGCGCTGCGCGGCCGGATCTTTGAATGCCATCCGGAGTTTGCTTTTTGCCGGCTCAACAACATGGTCGCGATGGCGACGCCGAAGAAGATCCGCGGCGCCGTCAATCCGGACGGCATTGCCGAGCGGATCGGACTGCTTGAGCGCCATGGCATCGATCCGGAGATTTTCGCCGGCGGCCCCCCACGTGGCGCGGCGATGGATGATCTTGTCGACGCCGCGGTCAATCTCATCAACGCCGGCCGCCATCACAGCGGCCTGACGGCGCCGTTTCCGGCCAATCCGGCGCGTGACCGGTATGGAATCGCGATCGCCATCCACGCTTAGCGCAGGGCCGCCCGCAGCGGAAACACGGCCGTAGCCTGGATTGGCGTGTGGGCTTCGGGTTGCTGCTCTGGGAGGGGCGCGAAGGCGGCCAAAGGCTTCACCGGAAAAAGGTTGATTGATCTTCGCCGCTCAGCCGTTTATGTGCGATTGCATGTCGACATTCCCGACCCGCCTTATTGAAGGCTACCAGACATTCATGAGCGGCCGCTACCCGGCCGAGAAGAACCGTTACCGCCAGCTCGCGGAGACCGGCCAGGAACCCCATACGATGGTGATTGCCTGCTGCGATTCGCGCAGCGCGCCGGAAACCGTGTTTGATTGTGGTCCCGGTGAAATGTTCGTTGTCCGCAATGTCGCCAATCTGGTGCCGCCCTACGAGCCGGATGACAATCTTCACGCCACGTCCGCGGCGCTGGAATTTGCCGTGCAGTCGCTCAGGATCCGCCAGATCGTGGTCATGGGTCATGGCCGTTGCGGCGGCATCAAGGCGGCGCTCGATCCCAATGCGACGCCGTTGTCGCCGGGCGATTTTATCGGCCATTGGGTCCGGCTGCTCAAACCGGCCGCCCAGCAGATCCAGGACAGTCAATTGCTGACCAGCGGCGAGCGTCAGATTGCGCTCGAACGGATCTCGATCCGCAATTCAATCGCCAATCTGCGCACCTTTCCCTGCGTCAAGATCCTTGAGGAACGCGGCAAGTTGCAGATCCACGGCGCATGGTTCGACATTTCCACCGGCGAATTGTGGGTCATGGATCCCAAGACCGGCGATTTTTTCCGGCCGGACCTGCCGCTCGCTTGACACAACGCTCCATTCTCCGGTTCCATGCAGCCATCGCATGCCGCAGCGACGGCAGGCATGGCTTTTTGCAGGGGATGGCGGCGCTGCTGGCGTTCTGAAACGCGTGACGTCTTGGGAGCACGGGATGATGCTGGTTCGGTCTGTCGTTTCCGCATTGGTTGTCGTGTTGATGTCGCCTGTTCCCACGGCGCTGGCGCAAAATTCCCTGCTGGAGCGGTGGTACACGGCGCTGTTTGACGTCAACCGCGTGGCTATCGCGGATCTGCTGGCGGATGACGCCACCATCAAGCTTGAGGATCTGGGGGTCACGCAAACCAAGGCCGAGTTCATCGAAGCGCTCGATGAATGGGAGGCCATTGTCAAAACCGCGGATCTCGCCTGGCAGCTTGAAGACGCTTCGCCGGCCGAAGAGGCGACGGCTTCGGTGTTGGTTTGCTACATGTTTCCAGACAATGAACTGCTGATCCGCGAGGTCTTTGCTTTCCGTGAAACCAAAATAATCAGCAGTGTTCAGACAACCGCCGGCGAAAGCTGCGAAGAGTTTTAGAGCCGATCATCTTTAGATAATAATGACTCGTTCCTCAGCCAGGCTCCCGGTTTCGCCAGGCATCGTCGTCAAAATCCTCGCACGATGCGCTGCATCGCGCTTGCGGTTTTTCCTAGCTGACGCGAAAAATCCTGACCATCAAATCGCTTCCAGCTAAAGATGATCGGCTCTAGCTCAACCGTCGATTTCGGCGCCGATCACGGCGATCGCCCGTTGATAAACGCTGGCGGCGTTCCAGCCTTGGATCGCGCCAAAATTGGCCTGCCCGGGCTGATATCCGCCGCCACGGCTCCAGCCGTGCGCGCGCAGGAAATTTGCGGTTGAAGCCAGCGCGTCCGCCGCAGTCGCCAGATTGACGCTGCCGTTGCGGTCACCGTCGGCGCCAAAGCGCGCCACATTGGCGGGCAGGAACTGGGTCTGGCCAATTTCACCATGGGCGGCGCCCTTGAAGTCCGGGCTCAACCAGCCTTTCTGGATCAATTGCAGCAGGGCGTAGAGATTTTCGGTGAAATAGGCCGAACGCCGGCAATCATAAGCCAGCGTAGCAACCGCTGACACCGTGTGCTGATTGCCGGAGAAAGCGCCGAAACCGGATTCCATGCCCCAGATTGCGATCAGCGGCCCGGCCGGCACGCCATACTTCTTCTCGATGGCGGCAAACAGCCCCGCGTTCTGCTGTTTGAGACGCTTGCCCTTGGAGATGATGGCGGCGCCGCCGCGCTTCTGCATGAACTGTTCGAAGGAAAGCTTGAAGCTTTTCTGGTTGCGATCGAGCGAAATGGTCTTGGTGGCGTATCGCGCATTCTTGAAGGCCCGGTCGAGCGTGTTCTGGGATATGCCCGCTGATCTTGCCTCGACCTTGAACTGCTCCACCCATGCCGGAAAACCGCTGGACGTGTTGCCGCATTGGGCGGCCTGGGCCGGCCCGGCGAGTCCCACGGCGACAGTTGCCGCCAATCCCCACGCCGCCAGTCTTTTGGTCCTGCACTTCATGATTTCCAACCTTGCCTTTAAAACGGTTCAGGCCCGACATTGCCAGCGATTCGGCAAAAAGTCACGATCCTGCTGCTGATCCATTCGCCGAAGCCGGTTTCGACGCCAGCCTGATACGATCAGGCAGCCCCTGTACGCCAGAATCGCGGCCAACCGGAACAGGGAGCCCCGCCATTGGTAGCATTGGCGGGGCTCAAATCAGGCGCGACGCTGTGGATCAGGCGGCCAGACGGGGCTTGATCAGACGGCGATTGACCAGAAGCTCGGCGATCTGAATGGTATTGAGAGCGGCGCCCTTGCGCAGATTGTCCGAAACCACCCAGATGTTGAGGCCGTTCTCAACGGTCGCGTCCTCACGGATGCGGGAAATGAAGGTCGCGTCTTCTCCGGCGCACTCATAAGGCGTGATGTAGCCGCCATCCTCATGCTTGTCGATGACCTGGCAACCGGGCGCGTCGCGCAGGATATCGCGCGCTTCGTCGGCGCTGATCTCGTTCTCGAACTCGATATTGACGGATTCGGAATGGCCGATGAACACCGGCACGCGCACGGCTGTGCAGGTGACCTTGATCTTCGGATCGAGTATCTTCTTGGTTTCGGCCAGCACCTTCCATTCTTCCTTGGTGTAGCCATCCTCCATGAACTCATCGATATGCGGAATGACGTTGAAGGCAATGCGCTTGGTGAATTTGTGGCTCGAGATCGAGTCGGCGACAAACACCGCCCGGGTCTGGTTGAACAGCTCATCCATGCCGTCCTTGCCGGCGCCGGACACCGACTGGTAGGTCGAAATGACAAGGCGCTTGATCTTGGCGTGATCGTGCAGCGGCTTGAGCGCCACCACCAGCTGCGCGGTCGAACAATTCGGATTGGCGATGATGTTGCGGCGGGTGTACATCGAAATCGCGTCGGGATTGACCTCCGGCACGATCAGCGGCACGTCGGCGTCGTAGCGCCAGGCCGAGGAATTGTCGATGACGATGCAGCCCTGCGCGCCGATCTTAGGCGACCATTTCTTGCTCACCGCGCCGCCCGCCGACATCAGGCAGAGATCTGTGCCGGTGAAATCATAGGTCTCGAGGTTTTTGACCTTCAGGGTCTTGTCGCCGAAGGAGACTTCGGTGCCGACGGAACGGCTCGAGGCAAGGGCTACGACTTCGCTCACTGGGAAGGCGCGCTCTGAAAGGATGTTGAGCATTTCGCGGCCGACATTGCCCGTCGCCCCGACGATTGCGATTTTGAAACCCATGGTTCCCGTGCTCCTCTCTCCCCTTGTTAGCGGTCAAGCGCCACTCTTCCCGCCCCGGGGAGAGTGAGGGGCGGAACGGGTCAGATCGTGGTTTTGGTTTTGATCGTGGTGCGCATGGTGGCGGTGTTTTGATGGAAGTGTGGGAAAATGTCAATTGGCCGGCCCGTTCAATCATCCTCGTGGCGCCGGAAACCCGGATCGAGCCGCCCGGTTCGCTGCTGAACCGAGCCTCGATCATGGATCTTGCGCCCATGTCCTCGCCCTGGACGATATGGATCCGGTTGTGATGCGGCCAGCCCAGATCGCGCAGATAGCCGGCGAATGCCGCCGCCGCCGCTCCAGTGGCCGGATCCTCAAGAACGCCACCCGAAGCAAAGGCATTGCGCACGTCGAACTCGGTGGCGCCGCGGGCATGAACCAGCATGATGGTGACAAGGCCATGGCGCCGCATCAGCGCGCGGCCCGCATTAAGATCATAGCTCATGGCGGCGAGGTCTTGCCGCGCCTTCAGCGCCAGCATGAGATGGTCGGCGCCGGCATGGATTTCCGCCGGCGGCAGCGCCGGGTCGAGCTGATCGGACCTGTAGCCGAACAAAGCAAGCGCCTGATCGACGAGATCCGGCCGGGCAGAAGCGCTGCGGGTGGGCGGCGATTGCAGTGCGGCCTCGTAGCTCTGCCCGGAGGCTTTTGCCTCGACCGAGATTTCGGCATCGTTGAGCCGCAGCGCAAAGCGGCCATCGCCGGAATGCATGGCCAGCGCCGCCCCAAGCGCGATGGTCGCATGGCCGCAGAACGGCACTTCCGATTCAGGCGAGAAATAGCGGACCCGCCATTGCCGCTCACCGCCATCGGGTACGGCGAAGGCGGTTTCGGAATAACCGACCTCGGCCGCGATCCGGCGCATCTCCGTTTCGGCCGGAAAATGATCGGAGATCACGATGCCGGCGGGGTTGCCGCCCTGGCCGCCATCGGCGAAAGCCGCGATCCGTTGAACAGTCATGATCAGTCCCTTCCAATTCAAACACGGCTTCAGGATAGGAGAATTACGGAAGGTTGGCCTTGAACAATCATAGGGCTCAGGCATAATTCCTTTGGAATTCGTAGCTCATTCAAGGCCAAAGGTTAGAAAATGAAGATGGATGAGAAAGATCGCCTGATTGTCAAACTGCTCAGCGAAGACGCCCGAATGCCGGTCAGTGACCTGGCCAAACGGGTCGGCCTGTCAGGACCTTCCACCGGTGAACGTATCCGCAGGCTGGAGAACAACGGGGTGATTTCCCGTTTCACCGTCGAGCTTGATCTCAAGGTGCTGGGATTTCCGCTGCAGGCCATCGTCCGGATCAAGCCCAGACCCGGCAACATGCATATTGTTGAAGACATGATCCTCAACGAGCCAGGATTTCTCGATTGCGACAAGGTGACCGGTGACGACTGCTTCGTTGTCAGACTGGCCTTGCGGTCCATCGCCGACCTCGATCCGATCCTGCTGCCGTTTCACGACAGGGCGGAAACCAACACAGCGATCATCAAGTCTTCGCCGCTACGCGGCCGGGTCCCGGTTTAACGCATCAACCGGCGAATCAAAAACCCGGACCGGCATGACGCCGGCCCGGGCTGGAGATGGTGAGCCCTGCGGCCGGATGCATCAGCCGGCGTAGGCGGCCACGATTGCATCGCCCATTTCAGCCGTCGTGATCTGCTGGCAGCCTTCGGACATGATGTCGCCGGTGCGCAGACCCATGTCGAGCACGGCGGCGATCGCGGCTTCGAGGCGATCGGCTTCAGCAACCATGTTGAAGGAATAGCGCAAGCACATGGCGAAGGAGGCGATCATGGCGATCGGGTTGGCGATGCCCTGACCGGCAATGTCCGGAGCCGAGCCGTGCACCGGTTCGTACAGCGCCTTGCGCTTGCCGGTCATCGGATCAGGCGCGCCGAGCGAGGCCGACGGCAGCATGCCGAGCGAGCCGGTCAGCATTGCCGCGATATCGGACAGCATGTCGCCGAACAGATTGTCGGTGACGATGACGTCAAACTGCTTGGGCCAGCGCACCAGTTGCATGCCGCCGGCGTCGGCCAGCATGTGGCTCAATTTGACGTCAGAAAAACGCGCCTTGTGGGTGGCGGTGACCACTTCGTTCCACAACACGCCGGATTTCATGACGTTGCGCTTTTCCATCGAACAGACTTCGTTCCTGCGGGTCCGCGCCAGTTCGAAGGCGACGGCCGCAATGCGCTCGATCTCGTAAGTGTCATAAACCTGGGTGTCGATGCCGCGCTTCTGGCCGTTGCCGAGATCGATGATCTCCTTGGGTTCGCCGAAATAGACGCCGCCGGTGAGTTCGCGCACGATCAATATGTCGAGCCCTTCAACTACGTTCTGCTTTAGCGACGACGAGTTCGCCAACGCCGGATAGCAGATCGCCGGACGAAGATTGGCGAACAGTTCCATATCCTTGCGCAAGCGCAGCAACCCGGCTTCCGGCCGGGCCTCATAAGGCACGGCATCCCATTTGGGTCCGCCAACCGCGCCGAACAGCACCGCATCGGCGGCCATCGCCTTTTCCATGTCGGCGTCCGAGATCGCCTGACCATGGGCGTCATAGGCGCAGCCGCCGACCAAACCTTCTTCGGTCGTGAAGCCGGCGGCCTCCTTTTCATTCATCACGGCAATGAGCTTGCGGACTTCGGCCATGGCTTCCGGGCCAATGCCGTCACCGGGGAGCAGAAAAAGCGAGCGAGACGTCATGAATCAGGCCTTTCGATGTTGAACCCCGCTGAGTGAGCGGGAAAGCGGAAGCTGTGGCGAACGCGGGTTCGGCCGGCTGGAATTGGTTTTTAGACCCTGCCAACCGCAATCACGGCATTGGTGCCGCCGAAGGCGAAGGCATTGGAGATGGCGATGTCGATTTTCCTGTCGCGCGCCACGTTTGGCGTGACATCGAGATCGCACTGCGGGTCCGGGGTGGTGTAGTTGATGGTCGGCGGGATGACGCCCTCGCGCACCGCATTGATGCAGGCGATCAACTCGATCGCGCTTGAGGCGCCCAGGCAATGGCCATGCATGGATTTGGTCGAGGACACCGAGACCTTGTCCGCCGCCGACCCGAAAACCTGCCTTATTGCAGCGGTTTCGTTCTGGTCATTGGCCTGGGTGGCGGTGCCGTGAGCGTTGATATAGCCGACCTGGTCGGCGGAAATCTTGGCATCGGCAAGGCAATTGCGCATGGCCGCGGCAGGTCCCTCGACGGTCGGATTGACAATGTCGGAGGCATCGGCGGAAAGGCCCAGGCCAATGATTTCGGCCAGCATGTTGGCGCCGCGCGCGCGCGCGTGTTCGTAGGATTCGAGAACCATCACCGTGGCTCCATCGCCGAGCACCAGCCCGTCGCGGTCGGCGGAAAAAGGCCGGCACACGGCGCGGGCGAGAACGCGCAGCGATTCCCAGGCTTTCAGCGGCCCATAGACCAGGGACAGTTCCGCTCCGCCCGCAAGCATGACATCGGCGCGGCCAAGCCGGATCTGGTCGACCGCCGAAATGAAGGCATGGTTGCCCGAGGCGCAGGCCGACGTCACGCCGAACACCGGACCCTGCAGCCCAAGCGCAATGGAGACATGGCCGGACGGGCCGCTCGGCATCACCCGCGGAACAGTAAATATGTTGGTGCGCTTCTTTTTTTCCAGAAAGACGTCGACATAGCTCTGGTCGATGGCGTCGGTGCCGAAAATGCCGACGCCAACCACCGCTCCCGATCGATGCGGGTCGAATTCGCCCGGCGTCAGCCCGGCCTGGTCCATGGCCTCGCGCGCGGCAATCACCGACATCCGGCTGATCCCGCTCATGGTCAGGCCCTGACGCTTGTCGATGCCGTCATGTTCCGGATAATCGATGATGCCGCAGCCAACGCCGATCTTGAGATCGCGGGTATCGAATTCCAGCGGCCGGCAGCCGTCGCGGCCTTCTTTCATGCTGGCCCAGATGGCGTCGGCAGTGCCGCCCAAGGCGCAGATTCCACCCATTCCGGTGATAACGACACGGCGCTGGTTCATGATCAGGTATTTGCCGCGACGAGGCTTTTGACCATGTCGAGCATGTCGCCAACGGTCTTCAGCGATTCCCATGCCTCGGCGGTATTGAGATCAATCTCGATATCGTACTTGTCCTCGATTTCCATCACGATCTCGGTCAGGACGAGCGAATCGATATCGAGTTCCGCCAGTTCGCTGTCACGGGTAATCTTGTCCGCGTCGGTTTCGACGGCGGTCGCGATCATGGCGATGATCGAGGTTTCAATATCGTTTGACATGTGTGCTTCCTTCAACATCCGGCAATATGCTGTCGCTCCAAATGATCCCGCCCGCAGAACAAGAGAGCATCAATGCTAGAGCCAAGGGCGATTGTCGGCGGCTTTGGCTTCGTAGCTATCGATGGTGCCAGCTTTCTCCAGAGTCAATCCTATATCGTCCAATCCATTGAGCAGGCAATGCTTCTTGAATGCATCGATTTCAAAGCCGATCACGCCGCCGTCGGGTCCGCGAATCTCCTGTTCTTCCAGATCAACCGACACCGTGGCATTGGCGCCGCGGCGTGCGTCGTCCATCAGCTTCTCGAGATCTTCCGGGCTGACGACGATGGGCAAAATGCCGTTCTTGAAACAGTTGTTGTAGAAAATGTCGGCAAAGCTGGTGGAAATGACACAGCGGATGCCAAAATCGAGCAACGCCCAGGGCGCATGCTCGCGCGAAGACCCGCAGCCAAAATTGTCGCCCGCAACCAGGATGGAGGCGTTGCGCCATGCGGGCTTGTTGAGCACGAATTCCGGGTTTTCCGAGCCGTCCTCGTTGTACCGCGCCTCGGCGAACAGGCCCTGGCCCAGGCCGGTGCGCTTGATGGTCTTGAGATAGTCCTTGGGGATGATCATGTCGGTGTCGACATTGACAACCGGCAAGGGTGCGGCGACGCCGGTGAGGCGGGAGAATTTTTCCATGGCTTGATGGTCCTGTCTGTCTGTGCCGCAGCATTTAACAAACATGGAGCCGAAAAAGAAGAGGCAGACCGCCACTTCGCCGCGAGATCGCGATTGAGCGGGCCTAAACCTTGAAATTACATATCGATAATGGTGCCGCGTCCATCGTTCCAGACCCTGTACTCGGCCTTTGACCGGTCATGGGGTTGTGCAGCGGTCGCCTTTGCCATGACTGGCCGGAACCGGCCGGTCAGGCGGGCTACGGTGATAGCGCTTGCCGCCATGATGCCCAGAACGAGCGCCAGCGCCACGCCCGCAAAGGCTGCAAGCAGCAAACCGATACCGGCGAGAATTGCGAGAATGTTTCTCATAACAGCGTTCCCTTGTTCCACATGCCTGATGTGGTGATCGCAGGCGCGGGGTTCAATAGCCCGATGTTCCGCCGATCCTGTAATCCAAAATCAGCAGGGCGGTGAGAATCGAGTCCCTTGCAAGGCCGCGCCGTCAAAGGCAATAAGGACGGCATGAACCATGCATTGCCATCCAGGCCTGTCCGGCCGCGCCGCTCCGTGCTGTACCTGCCGGCAGACAATGCCCGCGCCCTCGGCAAATTGCCGGGACTCTGCTGTGACAGCGTTGTTTTCGATCTTGAGGATTCGGTCGCGCCAGGCGCCAAGGCGGAGGCGCGCGAAGCGCTGCGCCGGTTTTTCATGGATGGGAGGGCCGCGGCTCTGCCGACCGGGATGGAGACGGTGATCCGCATCAACGCGCTGTCGTCGCCATGGGGCGGCGAGGACCTGCTGGCGGCGCGCGGCTGCAAGCCGGATGCGATCCTGATCCCAAAGGTGGACGCGCCCGAGGATATCACGGCGGTGGAGGACGCTCTCGAACAAACCGATGCCCCGGCGGGTTTGCGGCTCTGGGCGATGATCGAAACGCCGCGCGGGGTGATGAATGCCGGCCAGATCGCGCGAATGGGGCGCACCGACGGCGCGCGGCTTGATTGTTTTGTTGCCGGGACCAATGATCTGCTCAGGGAAACCGGCGTTGCCGCCTTGCCCGGACGGCCCTTTCTCACACCATGGCTGATGCAGATCATCCTTGCCGCGCGGGCCTATGGGCTGGATGTGCTTGATGGCGTGTTCAATGATTTCAAGGATGAAGCCAGCCTGATGCGCGAATGCGAGGACGGCCAGGCGATGGGTTTTGACGGCAAGACGCTGATCCATCCGGCCCAAATCGCGCCGGCCAACCAGGCCTTTGGCATATCGCGCGAACACCTCGCCGAAGCCACGGCGATCGCCGAGGCCTTTGCGATGCCGGACAATCAGGGCCGTGGCGTCATCAGCCTCGATGGACGGATGGTGGAGCGGTTGCATCTTGAAATGGCCGAACGGCTGATCAACAAGGCCGCGCGTATTTCCGCGCGGCGTGACGGAGACCAACAGACATGAAGCTTTATCGTTTTCTCACCGGACCTGACGACAATGCGTTTTGCCACAAGGTCAGCCTTGCCCTGTCCAAGGGCTGGCAATTGCATGGCTCGCCGTCGCTGTCCTTCAACGCGGCGACGGGCCTGATGCATTGCGGCCAGGCGGTGACCAAGGAAGTCGAAGGCAAGGACTATGATCCGGAGATGAAGCTGGGCCAGCAATGAGTGGGGCGCAGCTCGCATTTGACGAGGCCCTGCTGCCGCAGCTGGTGGCGTTGCGCCATGATTTGCACCGGGCGCCGGAGATTTCAGGAGAAGAAAGCCGCACCGCGGCGCGGATCGCTGAGCAAATGGCGGCGCTGCAGCCCGACCAATTGATCACCGGGCTTGGCGGCCATGGCGTGGCCGCGATCTTCGACAGCGGGCAACCGGGACCGTCGGTTCTGTTCCGCTGCGAACTCGATGGCCTGCTGATCCGTGAAATCTCGACCATCGCCTGGCGGTCTCAGGTGGATGACAGGGGACATCTGTGCGGACATGACGGGCATATGGCGATTGTCACCGGCCTTGCCTGTGCGATCGCCGCCCGCCGGCCGGTACGCGGACGGGTGATTGTGCTGTTCCAGCCGGCCGAGGAAACCGGCGCCGGGGCGGGGGCGGTGATTGCCGATCCCGCCTTTGCACAGCTTCGTCCCGATTTCGCCTTCGCCCTGCACAATCTGCCGGGCCTGCCGCTCGGGGTGGCGGGCATTCGTCAGGGAGCGTCCAATTTTGCTTCCGAAGGGCTCAGGATTGCGCTGGAAGGCAAGACGTCCCATGCCGCGCAACCCGAAAACGGGCTCAGCCCGGCTTTTGCCCTGTGCGAGCTCGTTTCCGGACTGCCGGAGCTGCCCGCCCGCTTGGGGCTTGGCCCAGAGCAGGCGCTGGTGACGCTGGTGCATGCGCGCCTGGGTGAGGCAACCTATGGCATCGCGCCGGGCGAGGCGGAAGTCTGGGCAACTCTGCGCAGCGTCAGCGACGAGGCCCAATCCGGGCTGATGCGCGCGGCTTCTGACATGGCCTCTGACATCGCCCGGACAAACGGTCTCGCGGTCAGAACCGGCACTGACGACCGCTTTGCCGCCTGCACCAATGATCCCGAGGCGACAACTCATGTTGAGCGCGCCTTCGCGGCCGAGGGCGTCACGGTCGAGCCACTCTCCCGGCCGTTTCGCTGGTCGGAGGATTTCGGGTTGTTCGGTTCAGTGGCGAAATCGGCGCTGTTCGTGCTCGGCGCCGGCGTCGATCACCCGCGGCTGCACAATCCCGACTATGATTTTCCCGATGCGCTGATCCCGCTTGGCGCGCGTCTGTTTGAGCGGATTGCGCGGGATCTTTGCGGCTGAATTCCTGGCGGTGATCGCTGATTACGGGACGCTGGCTTCGATGCGCTCGATGTCGTCGTCGGACAGGCCGAAATGATGGCCGATCTCGTGAATGAGCACATGGGCTATGATGTCGCCCAGCGTCTCGTCGTTTTCAGCCCAATAATCGAGGATTGGCCTGCGGTAGAGCCAGATCCGGTTATCGAGTTCACCGGTTTCCACGGTGAAGCGCTCGCCCAGGCCCTGTCCCTCGAACAGGCCGAGCAGATCGAACGGGGTTTCCAGTCCCATGTCCTCGAAAATCTCGTCATCGGGAAAATCGGCAATGACGATCGCCAGATTGCCGGTGAGTTCGTGGAAATGCGCGGGAAGCTGGGCGTAGGCGTCTATGGCGAGTGATTCAAACTCGCCCAGGGACGGCGCGTGCCGGTCCCGCCAATCGCCTGTCTGATCTATTCGCGCCATGAAGTATCCCTTTGCCCGTGATGGCCATGGATGGTCATATAAGGGAGTTTGACGGTGCTTTCGAGGGCTGGCTATGACGGGGCATGCGTCAGCGGCGCGGAATATAGCGGTCCGACAGGCCGCGGATGATCTCGATCAGCACCGCGGTGAAAACACCGAAGGCCAAAAGGCCGTTGACCGAGACGAAGCCTGACAGGATGCGCCATCCCTGTTCCACCACGACGTCGCCATAGCCGACGGTGGTGAACGAGACCATGGAGAAATAGACCGCTTCCTCCAGCGTCGGGAAAACGCCCAGAAGGTGAAACAGCACGGCCCACAGCCAGACGCACAGCGTGTTGGCGGCCAGAACCAGCACCACGGCGCTGGAGAGCAGCCGGAAAAACTGCCAAACCCCGGGTCGGCGATCGGAATAATTGACTTCGGCCCTGCGCACCAGCCGAATGGTCACCAGAACAAACGCAATCATCACGGCCGTGGAGGCCAGGATCGTCAGAGTGCCGATAATGAGTTCCACGATCATGCAAATTTGCTCCGGGTTGGATGGGGCGGGGCGTCATGCGGCGGCAAAGTATCGATCCATTCAACTCCGGTCTGGAGCGGCATTCGCACAGTCGACGACGGTACAGGCACTGTGCAGCCAGATTGTCGGCGAGTTCGGTGCCTTGTGCGTTGACAGCGATCAATCGGCGCGACGAGCCAGCTTTGGCGCTTGAACGGCTCCGCGGAGAAAGGCAACGGAAGAAAAAACTCTGTCAAAATCAAAATCAGCGAACCAGCGGTTTGTGACCCGCGTCAGGCGATGTCAAAACGTTGAGGCGCTTTCGCGCTGTCCGTCCGCAAACCCAGCTTCGTCGTACTTTTCCTGTCGAGAAACTGGAGCGGGTGATGAGATTCGAACTCACGACCCCAACCTTGGCAAGGTTGTGCTCTACCCCTGAGCTACACCCGCTTGACCGTTATGTCCGTGGGCAATCGGACCGGCTGTCAGGGCTGTTTCGGCCCGGACCGGCGCTATATGGCGCAACCTGCTTTCAATTGCAACAGGGAAATTCAGGCCGGCTTACAGTCACGCGCCGGCCAGGCCAGGCCGGGCGCCATGTAAGAAGGGTTTGATCGTCCATGCCGATATGGCCCGGTTTGGACAGGACGGCATTGCACAGACCGGCAGGGTTGCCTATCAAGACCATCAAACCGGCTGGAAGGGTTTCAACCCAACCCGGCCTGAGCAACGAATCCCTGTCTTTACAAAAAGATCGCGCCCATGCCCAAGACCCGCAAAGACCTGTTTGACTGTCTCGATGCCCTCGGTATTTCCCATTCCACAACCGAACACGAGCCGGTGTTCACGGTGGCCGAATCACAGGGATTGCGGGATCAGATCCCGGGTGGCCACACCAAGAACCTGTTTCTCAAGGACAAGAAGGGCAGCTATTTCCTTGTCACGCTTGAAGAAAACGCCGAGGTTAATCTCAAGTCGATCCATACGCTGATCGGCGGCAGCGGCCGGGTTTCGTTTGGAAAACCCGAGGCGTTGATGGAAAAGCTCGGCGTCACGCCCGGTTCGGTCACGATATTTTGCGCCATCAATGACCTGGCGCATGATGTGACAATCGTCATTGACGCACCGCTGCTGGACAACGACATTATCAACGCCCATCCCTTGAGCAATGTTGCGACAACATCGATCGGGCGGGAGGATCTGATGCGGTTCCTGAGCCATACCGGTCATGAACCGCTGGTCTTGAAAGTCTCGACCTAAGACCCGACCTTGGACTCAGACATCCTTTAGCAGATGGAATCAGACCCATGAGCGACTTTGACAATCCCTATGCACCGGCCCCCGGCGGCCAGTTGAGCGGCAGGGTGACCTTCGGCGACAAGCCCAAAGCGAATTCCGGCGCTGGCCAGGGCGAGCTGATTTCAGACACCACGACGGCCGGATTTGTCGACGATGTGCTCAAGGCCTCGCAGACAGTGACGGTTCTCGTGGATTTCTGGGCGCCGTGGTGCGGGCCGTGCAAGCAGCTGACGCCGGTCATTGAAAAAGTGGTGCGCGAATCACAGGGCCGGGTCAAGCTGGTCAAGCTCAACATCGACGAACATCCGGCCATTCCCGGGCAGATGGGCATTCAATCGATTCCCGCCGTGGTGGCCTTTTCCGGCGGCAAGCCGGTCGACGGCTTCATGGGCGCCCTGCCCGAAAGCCAGATCCGCGACTTCATCGAAAAGGTCGCCGGCCCTCCGGCGGTCTCGCCGATGGAAGAGCAGATCGAGCAGATTCTTGCGCAGTCCCGCGCAGCGCTTGCCGCGGGTGATATCGAGACCGCAGCGCAGGGTTTTGGCGCCATTTTGCAGATGGACCAGAGCCACGCCGGTGCGATGGCCGGCTTGGCTGGCTGCATGCTGGCCGGGGGCGAGCTTGATCGTGCCGAACAAGTGCTTGCCGCGATCGGCGAGGAGGATCGCAAGGATCCGGAAGTGGCTTCCGTGGTCAAGCGGCTGGAGATGGCGCGGGAGGTTGCCGGCCTTGGCGACCCCGTCGAACTTGAAGCCCGCCTTGCCTCCAATCCCTCCGATCATGAGGCCCGGCTGCAATTCGCCAAGATCCTCAATGCGCGCGGCCACCGCGAAGAAGCGGCCGACGAGCTGTTCACCATCATGCGCAAGGACCGCAACTGGCAGGATGAGGCGGCGCGCAAGGCCTTGCTCGAGTTTTTCGAAGCCTGGGGCCCGATGGATCTGGCGACCTTGTCGGCGCGGCGGCAATTGTCGTCGCTGCTGTTTTCCTGATCGCCTGATTAACAGCCGGCTACTTGAGAATTCTCCGCCGCGCCCCACATTTGCGGCAGGGTAAACATCAGGGCGTGTCAGCATGCAGGTCGGCAACAAATCCTATCGGATCGAATCAGACATACCGGGAAAGATTCCGGTATTCCCGCTCTCCGGCGCGTTGCTTCTGCCCGGCGCGCAACTGCCGCTCAATCTGTTTGAACCGCGTTACCTGGCCATGTTTGACGATGCGCTGAGTTCCGACCGGATCATCGGCGTCATTCAGCCAGCCTTGGCCGAAAGCGCCGCTTGCCAGTCTCCGGTGGAGGATCTTTGCCGTATCGGCTGCCTGGGACGGATAACCTCCTTTGCCGAGACTGGCGACGGCAGATATGTCATATCTTTGAGCGGGATTTGCCGGTTCCGGGTGATCGAAGAGATCGAAAAGGGCCGCAAGCCTTACCGGATCTGCCGCATTTCACCCTTTCTGGGCGATCTTGATGCCGGCGACACCGGCGACGAGGTCGACCGCAAGGCGCTGCTTGACAGTTTCAAGGCCTATCTCGACGCCAACAATCTCGAAGCCGACTGGAGTTCGGTGGAGCGGGCGAGCACGGAAACCCTGGTCAATTCGCTGTCGATGATGTCGCCCTATGGGCCGGCCGAGAAACAGGCCCTGCTGGAAGCCGATGATTTGAAGACGCGGGCGGAAACGCTGATCGCCATCACCGAGATTGCCCTGGCGCGCGATTCGGATGATTATGGGCATGTCCTGCAATAGGCGGCGCCCGAGACCATGAAGAAAAACACCGAAATTGCCAAGAATGTCCGCGCCGCCGGCTCGGTTGATGTCAAAATGCTTGAATTGCTGGTCTGCCCCCTGACTTACGGCTCATTGACGTTTGATCCGGACAAGGAAGAACTGATCTCAAAGCGGGCCAGACTCGCCTATCCGGTGCGCGATGGCATCCCGATCATGCTGGTCTCGGAAGCGCGGCAACTGCCTGAAGATGGTTAGGTCCGAACCGAATCCGCCGAGGCATGCGGCGCTGGCGGCGGCTTGTTGCGTCAGACAGGAAAGGTGAGGCTCGGTGTCGAGGAAGGGCGATCAAAGGCGTGAAGCCATCGTCGCGGCGGCGGCGCGCTTGTTCTGGGAGCGGGGATTTTCCGCGACCAGCATCGCCGATATTGCCCGAGCCGCGGATGTGCCGCCGGGCAACATGTTCTACTATTTCCGCACCAAGGCCGAACTGGCGCAGGCGGTCGCCGATGTGTTTGTCGAGGGAACCCAGGCGCTGGTTACCGAGGCCGAGGCTGCGTCGCCCGATCCGCGCGAGCGCATCCGTTTCCTGCTCAGGCGTCTGGGCCAGTCAAACCGAAGCCGCGTTGACAGTGGCTGTCCGATCGGCGCCGCGGTCAGGGATTTTCGCCGGACCGTGCCGGAAGCATCGGCCCGCGCCGGCCAGAGCTTTGAACTGCTTGTCAGTTTCATCGCCCGTGAATTGCAGAAAACCGGACCGAGGCCATCGCTTGCGCTGGCGCGGGCGCGGGCGGTGGTGATCGAATGGCAAGGCGGAATAGCGCTCGCCCACGCCTTCAACGACATGACCGTGCTGGCCGAAAGCCTGCGCCGGGCCGAACGAAGCCTGCAGATCGGATCGTGACTGGCGGCTGACGTTCAGATGGACTCGCCGCGCAGCAGACGCGGGCCGGACGCGTCCGGAATGCCTGCCGCCTGATTTATGAAATAGCGCTTCATCGCCGGCATCCGGTCGACAAGACCGAGGCCGAAATCCCGGACCAGCCGCAATGGCGTGATGTCATTGGAGAACATCCGTGTCAGGATGTCGCTGGTCAGGCCCATGCGCACCGTGTCGAAGCGGCGCCAGCTCTGGTAGCGCTCGAGAACCGCCATCGATCCGATGTCGAGGCCGAGACGGTTGGCCTCGACGATTGTTTCGGCCAGAGCCGCAACATCGCGAAATCCCAGATTGAGGCCCTGGCCGGCAACCGGATGGATGCCATGGGCGGCGTCGCCCGCCAGCGCCAGTCTGGGCCGGACGAATTCGCGGGCCAGCGTCAAACCGAGCGGAAACGCCTTGCGGCCGCCCTCGACATGGAGCGCTCCGAGATGATGTCCGAACCGGCGTTCGAGTTCGGCCTCAAAGACGATATCATCTTCCGCGACAAGCCGGTTGGCGTTTTCCGTCCGTTCGGTCCAGACCAGCGAGGAGCGGTTGCCGGTCAGGGGCAGGATGGCGAAAGGGCCCGACGGCATGAAATGTTCTTCAGCCCGGCCATTGTGCGGACGTTCATGGGCGACGGTGACGACAATTCCGGATTGGCCATAGTCCCAGCGCTGGATCTTGATTCCGGCCATGTCGCGCACGGTGGACTTGACGCCGTCGGCGGCGATCACCAGCCTGGCCGAAAAAACCCGTCCGTCCGCGGTTTCGACGCGGGCCTGGTGATCGGTAAAGCTGAGCGCGGACGCGGCGGTGGACTGGTGGATCGGCAGGTCTGCTGCTTCCGCCTTCTGGCGCAGAGCCGCGACCATGGCGACATTGGGAACCATGTGGGCGAAAGGTTCGCCATCTTCAATCTCGCCGCCAAAGGTCAAAAACACCGGCCTCACCGGATCGGAGGTGCGCGAATCGGTGACAACCATTTCGTTGATGGCTTGCGCTTGCGGTTCGATCGATGCCCAGACGCCCAGCGTCGTCAACAGCCGTTTGGCGCCGGCCGCGATCGCCGAGGCGCGCTGATCCTTGCGCCAGACCTCGGCCGGGGCGGCGTCGATGACGGCGATGGTGAGCGACGGGTTTGCGAGCTTGATCGCAAGGGCCGCCGACAGGCCGACATAGCCGGCGCCGCAAACCAGAATATCCAGAGTCTCAGTGGTCAAGATCCCGTTCCTTTTTTCGCGCCGGCCGATCGCGCCAGCCAACCGGGCCGGCTGCCCAGCCACTAAAGATGAGGCCGGACTTTGCAGGGGCGTCCTGACACCGTATACCGCATGTTCGTCTTCCAGCCCACCTCCGCGAAAGAACCAAAATGTCGCGTACCGCTCCCACCGCCATGGAACAACTGGTCTCCATTCTCGATCTGGAGCCACTTGAACAGGATCTGTTCCGCGGAACCAGCCCGCAGGTTGGCTGGCAACGGGTATTTGGCGGCCAGGTGATCGGTCAGGCGCTGGTCGCGGCGCAGCGCACCATCTCATCAGACCGCCCGGTGCATTCCCTGCATGCCTATTTCATGCGGCCCGGCGATCCCGCCGCGCCGATTGTCTACCGGGTTGACCGGATCCGCGACGGCTTGAGTTTTGCAACGCGCGCGGTGGTGGCGATCCAGCACGGCCATGCCATCTTCTCGCTGTCCGCGTCGTTCCAGAAGGAAGAAGACGGTCTTGAACACCAGGCCCTGATGCCGCAGGTGACCCAGCCGGAACACCTGCCCGGCAAGGAGGAAATGCGGGAAGCCTTTCTGACCGGAGCGCCCGATCATATCCGCGACTACTGGGAGCGCGAGCGGCCGATCGAGGTGCGGCCATTGTCGCTGGAGCACTATATCTCCGATCGCAAGCTCGAGGCCGAGCAGAAGGTCTGGGTCCGCACCACCGGCCCGGTGCCGGATGACCGCATCATCCAGGCGGCGACCCTGGCCTATCTGTCGGACATGACATTGCTCGACACCGCTCTGTTTGCCCATGGCCGGTCTGTGTTTGACCGGACCTTGCAGGTGGCCAGCCTCGACCACGCGGTGTGGTTTCACCGGCCCTGCAAACTGGATGACTGGCTGCTCTACAGCATGGATTCACCCAATTCCAACGGCGCCCGCGGCTTCACCCGCGGCAGCCTGTATCAGCGCGACGGCACGCTGATCGCCTCGGTGGCGCAAGAGGGATTGATTCGAGATCGAGCAAAAGCCTGAATTTTGTGCAAGAATTAATATGTGCCTAATATTTAATCTGTTGCGCTGCGGCAAGCTCCGCGCCTGAATCTCCTCATCTACATTTACCCTTCATTAACAATAGGTTGTGCCGGTTTTTTTGAACTGGCACGGCTTTTGATTCCGTTTTGTTCAGGCGGGCTGTCCGGCATGTGTCGGAGCGCCAGTCATTAGGGGCGGCATCGCCGCGGACAAAAAGGATGGGAAACCAGATGAAAATTGTGATGGCCATCATCAAGCCGTTCAAGCTGGACGAGGTGCGTGAGGCGCTGACGGCGATTGGCGTTCAGGGCCTGACCGTGAGCGAAGTCAAAGGCTACGGCAGGCAGAAAGGGCATACGGAGATCTATCGCGGCACCGAATACGCGGTGAGCTTCCTGCCCAAGCTGAAAATCGAGATCGCGGTCGCGGCGGATGCGGTCGGCAAGACCGTCGAAACCATCGCGGCGGCGGCCAAGACCGGCCAGATCGGCGACGGCAAGATCTTCGTTTACTCAATCGATCAGGCCATGCGTATCCGCACCGGCGAAACCGACGCCGATGCGTTGTAAGGCAACAGGAGAAACCCCGATGACACCTCAGATGTCGTATACATCACCCCTTCGGCTCGGCCTGATGGCGGCCGGCGCACTGGCCGCCTTCGCCCTGCCGGCATTCGCCCAGGATGCAGCA
>LADQ01000260.1 GCA_000961635.1 Hoeflea sp. BRH_c9
CAGCCCGGAAACGCCGCGTGCGCCGCGGCCACGGCGGCATCGACATCGCCCGCGCCGGCGAGGGCCACCGTGCCGATCGGTTGTTCGGTCGACGGATTGATCATGGTGTGTGTCATGCCCGAGCGGGCCAACACCCACTGGCCGCCGATGTAGAATTTCCGCAACTCGCGCACTCTTCAAAACTCCTTGGGTTGTTTCGCCGGAATGTCCGCCATGCAGTCCTCAGGCGACGTCTTCCAACTCCGCCACGACCGGCACTGGCGCGGCATCGAAAAAGTGGATGAGCTGCGGATCGACATTGAGATGAATGGTCTCGCCCGGCCGTGTCGACGTTCGTCCGCGAATGAGCACGCGAATGGTCTTTCCCGCGAGGCGGGCGGTGATCTGGGTCTCCGACCCCGTCGGCTCGATCACCGAAACCAGGGCCGGCCAGCCGGTATCGCCAATGGTGAAATGTTCCGGGCGGATGCCGATGGTGGCGCGCGAACGGTTGCTTGAATCCGCGACCGGCAGGGTCAGCACCGTGCCGTCGTCGAGTGCGAAATTGGTCTTGTTGATGAGGTCGCCCTCAAGGAAATTCATCGGCGGCGAACCGATGAATGCCGCCACGAACAGGCTTGCCGGATTGTCGTAGAGCTCCAGCGGCGATCCCACCTGTTCGATGATCCCGCCATTCATCACAACAACGCGATCCGCCAGCGTCATCGCCTCGATCTGGTCATGGGTGACGTAGATGGTGGTGGTCTTGAGACGCTGGTGCAGTTCCTTGATTTCGGAGCGCATCTGCACGCGAAGCTTGGCGTCCAGATTGGACAGCGGCTCATCGAACAGGAACACATTGGGGTTCCGCACGATCGCTCGTCCCATGGCGACACGCTGACGCTGGCCGCCCGACAATTGCCGCGGCTTGCGATCGAGAAGAGGCTCAAGGCCGAGGATCCGCGCCGCGTTGTCGACGCGCTCCACGATTTCCGTCCTGGAAACCCGGCGTTGGCGCAAGGCAAAGCCCATATTGTCGCGAACATTCATGTGCGGATAGAGCGCGTAGTTCTGAAACACCATCGCGATGTCACGATCCTTGGGCGCCACGCCGTTGACCACCCGATCGCTGATCAGGATTTCGCCACCGGTAATGTCCTCAAGCCCGGCTATCATGCGCAGCAGGGTCGACTTTCCGCATCCCGATGGCCCGACCAGCGCAACGAATTCACCGTCTTCGATATCGATCGACACGCCATGAAGCACTTCGACCGCGCCATAGGACTTCCGCACATCGCGAATTTGCACCGTACCCATTCAACTATCCTCCCGTTTCCACCCGCCTGAATGCGGGCCAAGGCAAGCCCGCCGGGCCTACTTTTGTCTCGTCTGGCCCGGCATGCCGCTGATCATTTCGATCAGGAAATCGCCGGTGTTCTTCTCGTGTGTCTTGACCATGTTGGCGGCGCCGGCGAAATCGCCTGCGCGCAACATGTCGCGGATACGTTTGTGTTCCTCCAGCGCCTCGCCAAGCCGGTGGTGCTGCGGCGGGATCCCGTGCCGCTGTGCCGACATCTGCCCATGCATGTTTTCAATGAGCCGGCGGCACCAGGGCGATTGCGGACTGTCGCAGAGAAGCTCGTGGAACTCGTAGTTCTTCTCCGCGACAAGCTGGTAATCCTTCCGTTCCAGGGCGTCGGCATAGGCCTCTATGTTCCGGTCGATCATGCCGAGCCGCTTGTCATCGAAATTCAACGCGCCCAGTTCAATCGCAAGACCGCAGACCAGACCGCGCAATGCGCTGATTTCCTTGATCTGTTCGGTCCTCAGCCCCTGCACGACGGCGCCGATGTGATTCTGGATGTCAAGCCAACCTTCCGAGGCGAGACCGCGGATCGCCTCGCGGATCGGCGTCTCGCTGATGCCGAGCGCGGTCGAGACTTCCCGTGTCGTGATCCGGTCTCCGGGCCCGACGGCGCCGCTGAGTATCATCGATTGGATGTGGTGCCGCGCCAGTTCGGCTTTTGTCATGAAGGTGTTGGAATGATCCATCGGCTCGATCCAGTTTCGGTTGGAAGAGGGAACCCTGTTTTCTATCCTTTCGTCGCTCCTTCCGCCAATCCCTTGATCAGCCACTTCTGAACCATCAGCGCGAAGATGACGACCGGGATCACGGTAATAGTGCCCACAGCGGTCAACGCCGCCCAGTTGGCACCGTTGACGGTGTCGCCGGCAATGCCCGCAATCGCCACCGGTATCGTCGAGGCATGCCTGTTGGTCAGCACCAGCGCGAACAGCAATTCCTCCCAGGCGAGGATCATCGAGAAGATCAGCGTCGACAGCACGCCGGGCAAGGAGATCGGCAGGATGATCTTGAAAAAGGCGCCGTAGCGGGAGCATCCGTCGATCATCGCCGACTCCTCGAGTTCACGCGGCAGCCCCATGAAGAAGCTCCGCATCAGCCACATCACATAGGGGATGAGGAAGGTGGAGTAGGCGAGGATCAGGGTGATGTGCTTGTCGATCAGGCCGAATTTGCGCGCGACAAGAAACATCGGCACCGCAAGCGCGATCGGCGGCACGCCGCGCGACAACAATATGAGCAGCCCGAAGGTGGCGGCGCCCCGCAACCGGATGCGGGCAAGCGCGTAGCCCGCCATCGTGCCGACCACGATCGACAGCAGTCCGGCGCCGGTGGCGACGATGATGGTGTTGATCAGGCGGTTCACGATATCGGCCCGCTGCATGTATTCGACATAGGCCGCCAGCGTCGGGGTGAAAAAGAATTTCGGCGGCGTTGTGAAGATGTCGACCTGATCCTTGAACGAGGTCAGGATCATCCAGTAGATCGGGAAAAGGAAGACGAGGCTGATGGCCACGCCGCCGGCAACGCGCAGCTTGTGGCCAAGTGTGTTAGCCGAGCGACGCGGCATTGATGTGGCGGCCGAGCTCAAAACAGTTCCTCCAGCTTGCGGCTGGCGCGCAGGAATATCCCGGTCAGCACCATGGTCAGCACCAGCACGATCACCGCCATGGCCGCCGATTCCGCAAAACGCAGCGAACGGAACGCCTCTTCATAGATGAACAGGTTGATGACATTGGTGGCCTTGCCGGGCCCGCCATAGGTGGCGGCGAGCACGATATCAAACATCTTCACCGCGCCGAGCCAGCGAATGACGAACGTGGCGGCAATCACCGGCACCAGAAGCGGCACGGCCACCGACCACAAGGTCGACCACCAATTGGCGCCATCGATCTTCGCCGCCTCGAAGACGTCCTTGGGCAACGCCAGCAGAGCGGCTGTGGCGATCAGCACAATGAAGGGCGTCCAGCGCCAGGTATCTATGATGATGATCGCGGCCATGGCCAGGTTCGGATCGCCAAACCAGTCGAGCGGGCCGATGCCGAGAAAGCCGAGCCAATAGTTCATGATGCCCCACAGGGGATCGAGGATCATGCGCCACATGCCGCCGGCGACCACCGGGGCAACGACCATCGGAATGATGAATAGCGCCCGGATGACGCCGCGACCGGACCATTCGGCATTGATCAGATAGGCGATCCCGAAACCCAGGACGACCTGCAAGGGAAGGGCTATGACCAGATAGATCATCGTCACCTTGAGCGACTCCCAGAAGCGGTAGTCGTCGATCACCTCAATATAGTTCTCCCACCCCACCCATTCGCCGGCGCCGAAACTGGCGATGTCAAAGCGCGAGAAGCTGATATCGATCGTGTAGAAGATCGGATAGGCCAGCATGGTGACAAGCAGCAGTATGGCGGGAAACATGAATGACCAGCGGACCAGGAGATCGCTGCTCCGGCCGGGGTGCAGCGCGGGGCGTTGCCTGACGGATTTTCCAGTGTCGTTGCTCATGAGCTTTCCTCCGTCAAATCCGCGTCCCGATAGATCCTGCCGCGCGCCCGCACCGGGTCAAGCAGCGACCAGTCCCCTGGCGTGACCTCATAGCCGATCGGGAACGGCGGCCGGGCCGGCATTCCGATCGAGGCCATGACGCGGTCGTCGCGGTAGTAACAGCACGCAGCCGCCGATTCGACCACGCCAGCCAGCTCCGGTCTGGCGGCGCGAAATTCCAAAAGGCGGCTCGCCTGCATTTCTTCCGGAAGATCGGCCAGCGGGCCGCCGGCGATGGCATCGACAATGCGCAACGCTTCCTGCAGCGCCGCACGGTCGCGGTCGATCGATCGCAGGATGTCGGCGAAGATGACCGGATCATCGGCGCCCGGAACCCCATAGACCGAACTCGCGGGAATCATGTGGCGCACGACGCAGCGGAGCGTCCGTTGCGCATCGGGTGAAAGCTCACCATGGTCGTCATGTTGGTCGGCCATCATCGCAGTCTCAATCGAACAGGGTGTAGATACGGGATTTGATCTGGTCGGCGACATGGAGCGCAAACGCCTGGATCGTCGATGTCGGATTGACGCCTCCGGAGGTGACGAAGACGCTGCCATCGACGATGAAAAGGTTTTTGACATCATGGCTGCGGCCCCATTCATTGACCACCGAGCGTTCGGGATCCTTGCCCATCCGCGCCGTTCCCAACAGATGCCAGCCGGCATAGGGCAGCGGCGCCTTGCTGGTGATGTCGCGGGCGCCGGCGGCCTTGAGAATGTCAATGCCCCTGGCGACAGAGTGATCGAGCATCCGGCGGGAATTGTCCGAGAGCCGGTAATGGATTTTCGCGGCCGGAATCCCGTCCGAATCCTTCATCTCCGGATCGAGCGTGACCCGGTTGGTTTCCTCGGGCAGATCCTCGCAGACCGAAACCATGCCTGCGCTACAATCAAACAGCCGGCGGAAGGCGGCGTGATGCCCCTCGCCCCAGGGCACCAGCCCGTCCGCCATCCCGTTGATGGCCGCGCGCACCGGACCAATGCCCCGCGAAAACTGGAAACAATAGCCCCGAACGAAGTCCCGTGACCGGTCGGTCTCATAGAATTCCATGCTCCAGGTGCAGATCGGCGATCCGCGATAGCCGTCGAGCGGTTCGTCGAAATGACCGCGGATCTGGGCGTAGGGGTGAAGCATCAGGTTCTTGCCAACCAGCCCGCTGGAATTGGCAAGCCCGTCGGGACAACGCGCCGATGCCGAATTGAGCAGGATGCGCGGCGTGCCGATGCCGTTGCACGCCATGATGACGATCTCGGCGGGTTGAAACTGCTCCTGGCCATCGGCATCGAAGTAGAAGACGCCTGTCGCCATGCCCGCTTCGTTGGTTTCGATGCGGCTGACGCGGCACCGGGTGCGCAATTCGATCCGGGACCGGATCGCTTCCGGCCAGTAGGTCACGTCGGTGCTGCCCTTGGCGCCCTGGGCACAGCCCGAGCCGCATTGGCCAAGGTTGATGCAAGGAGCGCGCCCTTCATACTCCTGTGTGGCAATGGCCGCATCGGAGGGCCACCAGTGCCAGCCGAGGCTGTTCATGGCGGTCCCGAGCTTCTCGCCGGTCCGGCCCATGGGAATGGGCGGCATCATCGAATCCTTGGGAGGATAGGCCGGATCGCCGGCGAGGCTTGAAACACCCATCATGCGGTCATTCAAGGCGTAGAACGGTTCGAGCGTCTGGTAGTCGATCGGCCAGTCGTCGGCGACGCCATCGAGGCTGCGGACCCGGAAGTCGGACGGATGCAGCCGCGGAAAATGGGCCGCATAAAACACCGTGCCGCCGCCGACGCCGTTGAAATTGGCGATCTTGATCGGCGAATCATCGTCATTGACCGGATAATCGGCGGGCAGTCCCCGGCGGTTGGGGCTGATGGCATAATCTTCCAGCGTCCGGGCTTCCCAGTCCCGCCCCGTGCTGGGGAGATCGGACGGCCTGGTCCAATCCCCCTGCTCCAGGCAGACAATGCGCATCTTGGTGTCGGCAAGGCTCCATGCCACCGCCGCGCCGGAGGCGCCCGCTCCAATGATGAGGACATCGACAGGTTCATTCATGCCAGTTTTCCATGCTTTTCGACTTCCGGCGCCATCACACCGTTACAGCGACAGGCGGGGGATCGAAACCCGCCTGGGCATGCCGACGGTCGCCAGCGGCGGATATTTGGCCAGGGCCGCCTCGATCGGCTCGGTGCCCCAGCCGGGACGATCCGGCACGATCAGATGACCGTCCTTGATTTCCGGCACATGGGTAAAGATTTCCGTGTCCCAGGCAATGCGGTCAATGTCGATTTCCATGATCCGCATGTTCGGCACGACGGCGCTGAAATGCGCATTCATCATCGTGCACAGATGGCCATAGAAATTGTGGCTGGCCACGTTGACCTCATAGGCTTCCGCGGCCGCGGCGATCTTGAGCGACTGCCACACGCCGTTCCACGGCGTATCGATGATGGCGACATCTACCGCCTGCTCGCGGAAGAACGGCAGGAACTGCTGCAGACCGATCAATGTTTCGCAGGAGGAGATCGGATGCCGGCTGTGGGCGCGAATGTAAGCAAGCGCTTTCGGATCAAGCGTGTCGATCTCGACCCAGAACAGGTCCAGATCCTCGATCTCGCGCAGCATGCTGAGAAAGCCTTCGGTCTTTCCGTTGAAATTGAGGTCGAGCAGGATATCGATATCGGGACCCGCCTCCTCGCGCATGATCTCGAGGTGCTTGCGCAGGTCCTTGCGGGTCTTGCGCTCGACATTGCGGCCTGGCTCATGCGGTCGGCTGAAGCCCGGAGACCAGCCCTCGATGCGGTCCTGATCGTCATAGTGGAAAATATTGGTCTTCAGCGCCGTGAAGCCTTTCTCGCCAACTTCGCGGGCGATCTGGCGGACACCGTGGATATCGACGATGCCCGGCGTGAAATGTTCGGTGCGGGTGCGGTAGGAGACGCAATGCGACCAGTAGACCCTGATCTCGTCGCGCACCTTGCCGCCGAGCAGCACGTGACAAGGGACATCCAGGGCTTTGGCCTTGACATCGAGCAGCGCGTTCTCGATCGCGCCCAGCGCCTGGCCGACAACCCCGCCCGAGCCGGGCCGGGTGACGTTGCGCAGATCTTCCCTGATATGCTCGTGGTGCATCGCGCTCTGGCCGATCAGCCGGTGCGCAAGCTCGTTGATGACGACGCACACGCCGGGCGAGCCAAAATTCTCGTCGAATTCACTCCAGCCGACGATTCCATCCTCGGTGGTGATCTTCAGGAAATAGTAATTGCGCCAGGAGTTGCTGCAGGAGAGCGTCTTGACCTCACTGACAATTGCTTTCGTCGGCATTAAAATCCCCAATCAAGAAGTGGCACGGTTAATCCGTCCATAGGCCTGCAAAGCCGAAGGCGCTGACGAGAGAAACTCTGCGCCGTGGCGGGTGTTGTTGAAATCAGAAACTTCCATCGCGGGATCACCGCGGAGCGAAGGCATGGGCGCGCCAGGCGCCCATGCCCGATTTGCGCCGGCCTATTTCAGCACTTTGGCGATCTTCTCGGCGGCAATGTTGAACGCTTCCTCGGCGCTTGCCTGTCCGGCCAGGCCGCGGGCGACCTCGTCGGCGAGGATCTGCTGGGCAGCGTCGGATTTCGGGCTGCGAATGCGCCACATGCCGCCGTCCCCGGCGACCTCATAGGCGTGCTGCAGTGCCGCATAGACAGGCCCCAGCCAAGGTTCGGCCGGGGTGCCGGTGAGCGTGGATTTGCGCGCCGGGAACGAGCCAACCAGCGAGGCATTGATGCTCTCGCCCTGCTTCGAGGACAGCCACTGAAGGAAAGCCCACGAAGCTTCCAAGTTGCTGGTCTTGCTGCCAATACCGGCAATCCAGATGCCGCGATGGGTTCCGGCCTGGACATCGCCCACCGGCAACACCTGAATGCCGACCTCGTCCACGGTCAGGGTTGTCGACTTCGGATCGACAGCCGTCGACTTGTAGACGCTGCCCCAGTTGAACAAATTGGCGACCAACCCCTGCCGGAACGCCTGCAGCGAATCGGAGAAGCCGTGACCCAGCGCGCCGGGCGGCGCGTAGTCGAGCAGGCGCTTGTGGGTTTCCAGTGACTTCTGGCCGATCTCGTTGGCAAAGGCAGGCGCGCCGCTTGCGTCAAGCAGGCTGCCGCCATTGGCATTGAGGATCGACTGCCAGATCGTCGGCGTCAGCGAATCGCGGACAAAATAGGTATCAACCGCCCAGACATCCGCCTTGCCATCGCCATTCGTGTCGCGCACCAGCTTCTCGGCATCGCTGAAGAACTCGTCCCAGGTTTGCGCCGGTGTCGGCTCGGGCAGTCCGGCGGCCTTGTAGAGCGACCGGTTGTAGAACCGCAGCAGCACGTTGGAGCGGACCGGAACGGCGTATTGGACGCCCTTCCATTCGCCGGCGGCCAGCGGCGCCGCATTGAAATCGTCCCAGTCATAATCCGCATCGGTCAAACCGGCGACTTTTTCGCCTTTCAGGTCGGCAAGGGCGCCGATCTCGGCAAGCTGCGGCACCCATGGGTCATCGACCAGAAGCACATCATATTCGGGCTCCGGGCTGGTCGCGTCGAGCATCATCTTGGCCAACAATTCGGCATAGGGCACGCCATCGAAAGTGACGTGCACGTTCGGGAATACCTTGTTGAACTCGGGCACGAGCACGGTCTGCCATGTGCTGGCGAAGGCCTCATTGGCCATGATCCTGACCTCGACCGGGCTTTCGGCGGTTCCCAATCCGTCCTCGGCCAGCGCGGAAGCCAGCGGCATCGCCGCCAGAACCAGCGACCCGGCCATCCCCGCAAGCACGCGCCTGCGCCCCGCCACAGTCCTCATCTTAACGAATTTCACGATGTCATCCTCCTTGATCGCGGTGTCGTTTTCTACATTCTATATAATATATAAACTGCGGATTATTCCCCTGTCAAGCCCGTGCGGATTCGCCGTTTTGCGAGCTCACTGCCGGGATTTTCACAATAGTTTCATGTAGATAATTCTCGCCCTGACCGCTTTGCGGCCAGACCGGCGACCGCAATCAGGGCTGGCCATTTTGCAGTGATTGTCACCAAACTCGTCAAGCTGCCCCTGCCGTAACCGGCCGCACCGCGCTCGGCTCGACAGCGGCGCGGCCGAGCAACTGCAGACACAGCAAGCATTCAAGAAAGCCGACGCGCCGCTGTTGCGGTGAAGAGTGCTAAACTACTTTTTCATTGAGAAATTTTGGTAGCGGGAGCCCGCTTCAATCATTCCCCCCACCTTGAAATACCACGTTTCTCGGTGTTTCGCTTCATTCCGCGTACGTCGCCGAACTACCGCAGACCAAGTTCGACGCCGATCAAGTGACCGCTTCAGCACAAGAGAAGGCCAGTCCGCTCCACTATGCGAAGGAGCTTGGAATGCGGCTCGAAGCCCTCGGTATCGATGTCCACGCTTCTGAAAGCGAACGCTACCTTGTTCTGCTTCAAGATTCGCCAGGCGAAATCATCGACCTGGGGCGACCTTTGCGGGGATCGCGCATCTTTGGACATGAAGCTATCCGTAGGAATGTGCCAGTTGTCAACGACTTCACAGCCTTTGCGGGGGAAAGCGGACTTCAGAACTGCATGTTCTGGGGAATTGGACTTACTGGCGCAAAGGCTGCCTCCGATGACCTTGTGGCAGCCATGAAGGCATTTAATGCAAGACTTAATATCGAATTTAGCGAGCTACGGAAGAAGCACAGCTTCGAGCTACTTCTGATCGCCATCCATCCGAGGTTTGACATAGCGACAGGGCTATTTGATCTCCATGCGCATTTTATCTGCCGTGTGCCACCAGAACATCGCGAAGCGGCACACCGCAGGCTGATGTCAAAGTTTTCCAAGATCGATCTCAATACCAACCCCATACGCAACCCCGCAGCGGTGGCGACCTACATGCTATGGGGGATTTGGCGGAACGAGGTTATGCTCTCATGGCCAGACCACGCGCTGAAAGCTGCCTGGAGCCTTGCACAACACCGTTTCAGGCTTTTTCGGACAGGCGGAGCTTTTGCGAAGTGGAGGGCCTGTAGGCGATCCGCACCCGAAATGATGGCTAAAGGTATCGACAAGGAAAAGCTCAGGAAAAACCGCCAAGAAACCGCATACATACATGCACCCGTTAAAACTGGCGACAGATTGCTTTCCAAGGTTATGGTTCGCTATGGTGAGAAAAAGGTTGCCGCTCTGCTGTTTGAAATATGTCCTATAGTTGCTACCTCCAATTTTGAATATTCAGAAAAGGCTAAAGATACGTATACCTCGGCGAGTATCCGAATAACTCAGGGCCAACCGATTTCAACGAATACCAATATCGTGGATTCTACCAGCGTTGCTATATCTTCTGTTCCCGCAACAGCCATCGGCAAATCTCCGTGCACGGCAATATCACTCGTCATATTGAAGATGTGGAAGTCATTGGGCAATTTTTCGCACTGCTTCGGTCGCCACTGGAGAGGTCAAAAATATGGGGGCGCGGCCTTTCGTGTGGCCTGGCGGCACGTAAGCGCTCTGTTCGCAATCAAACGAAGGCGTCAATAGCAGTAACAACCAGTAATTTAGTTCACATACTCTAAAATAAAAAATGCTTACGATGGGCGCTGCGAACGCATTCTAATGTAATACACAGAGTCTCGAGTATATCGACCTTTAAAGAACACAGCATCGCGATAAAAGTCCATTTTTTACAAATGACTTGGGTCAAACTAATCAATTCATAGACAATTTGGTAACATTTCTACATTTTGCACCATCATGTCACACATTTTAATTCGCTAACACTACTTAGTTGTGAGAAGCATCTCAACTGAGACGTGGCATATTGTCATTTTCAGTTACAATTTCTATTATCTTTTGTGCCGCAATGCCGGGATCTTCCGCAGAATTATCTACCTCGGCCATACTCAAAAGGCCAAATCCCACCTCCAGTTCATCGATAAATGTCCCGACTCCCCTTTGTTCTTGATCATCCACCGACTTTTGTTGACATCTGCGTCCAATTCTATCTTGACGTATAGATTCATCATTTACCTTTAACAAAACATTCAAGTGGGGTTTCAGAAGACCACTATCTGTGAAGATCGGAGGCGGGATGCTTGCTCCTCGCGCACGGTGGTATGCAAAAGTAGAATAACAATAGCGATCAAGCACCACATTTGAATAGCGCAATAATTTACGCACCAGATCTGCTGTTGCAAGGTTGCTTGCATGATAAAAATGATACCGACTATATACGTTTTCGACCTGCGGTACTTTCATGGCAATTTCAATGTATGGGTCCGGTACACCGTACAATAACTCGCATACACCACCCTGTTCGAGAATACGGTTCTGTACCATTCTGCATACAGTTGACTTGCCAACCCCATCAATTCCCTCAATCACGATGAACTTATTTTCAGACCAGAACATCATTCCCTCGTTAGAAAGATAGAGATGACGTTGACTGCCACTCCGAGAATGAGAAGTATTGCTAGCTCCCGATAGTCAAATCCCTTGATTGCAATGAAAACGCCGATGGCAATCGCGACAAATAGAGCTCTTATTATCAAACTGCTGAAGAAATTTCGCGATGCTGAAATTTGTCCACCAAGCACAAGATCTCGGACCTGGCTAAGCGCCAACACAGAATGAGCAATCCAGTAGAGTGGATATTCTTCTCCAGGCGAATTACGTCTACTACGAAAAGCGCCACGCAAGGGTCCGTCTTTTTGCTGACGTCCAATTACTTGCTTTGTGAGACTGAAAATCGCTTTTGACACCCCATCTCGCCTTCCAGAACTCAGCGAAAGCCTACCGCGGTGTTGGAACGCGTCACACAGTGCGATTAATACGATTGCTTCTAAAGGGTGCTCATGGGCGATTATTCTCTTCCTGAATATCTGATTCTTCGTGAAGATCGCTTGCGCATATCTGTCGAAGGCGTCCTGTTCGCTTGCTCGCCCAAGTTGTTTTGCTTTGGTGTTTTTTAACAGCCAATCCAACGCTCGTATCGCTGCAAACTCGGTGTCCTGATCAGTTGAAAGCAATAAAACTCGAAGGGCCCAGGCGGTATGACCGATCCGCGGAACATCCTGAGCATCCCGACCAAAGCCGCCACTTTCATGTTGGATTTCTTTTAGCCATTGAACGCCATCTAGCTTTAGTTTCTCTAAGGTTGCACGATATTCGCATTCCTCATCTCCGGCAATTGCCTTTAAGAACCTATCAATCGCCAGTACCATCGCCGCCGTTGGGCCCGTGGCAGGTATATACTGCGCTTTGTCGGCCATATAGTCGGAACTCGTGAAGTACCAACCCCTGTCTAACCGATTGGACTTGATCCAAGATACCGTTTGTGACAGCCAGTCAATACGGGCTCTATACGTATTGAGGTTTTCGAACGAGGTTGAAACAATCAGCCACTTCGGAGATATTTCCTTCTCAAGAAATCCGCCATCCAGCAACGCTGTAACCGCAAATATCGTATCATTGACAATTCCCTCCATCTCATCAGCTTGGCCGAGTTGAGGAGCCAATTGAATTGATGGCCAAGAACCGTCGGCTTTCCGGAGACCAATAAGCGTGGACAGGGGACTTTGAGCAAGAAGTGGATTTCCACTCTCCGCAATGGGTAGGCTCTGACGCAACCCGATGAATCCCAAGGATGTGGCACAAGTGTCAATCTCATAAGTCTCGTTGGGTCCGATTGAAGCAGGTGTGAGAAATAATGGCCAAAGAGCGCCTTTATCACCACCCGGAAAAACGAATTCCTGTTGACTTGTCGAAAGAAGACTACGCGCAGATCCCAACGAACTTTCGATCAGCCCCTTGATACCGAAAACCCCTGACTGATCCATCACGCCTACCTCTCATCATACGGAATTTGTTCCCGCAGACTTTTCTCCCCATTTTGGGGCTATCTCGTTTATGCAGACTTTCCTCAAACGCGACAACACAACAGGGGGTCTCGGTAATTGACCCACAATTACATGCTGCGAAATGCAGTCTTTATCTCATCGTCGGTTAGCGTTTTCGGTGCCCCCTCCATATCGGGATTCCGTGATTCAGCTACCAACCTAGCCATTCCCTGTTCCGACAAATCAATTTCAGGTATCCCAACTTTCCTGCTAGGGGCGACGTTATCAAGGAACGCTTCAACCGCTTCAGGAATCCTCATTGATCTCGGTAGGACCAATATCTCACTCATGAGTCCTTCGACGACGTGATAGCGCTCCGCACAAACCTCATAGTTGATTGATAGAACCTTGGGAGCAACAAGCGCTAAAGCGCGACCATGGTGAATATCGTAAATTCCACTCAATGGGTCAGACAACGCATGGATTGCTCCAACCGAAGAATTCGCAACAGCTAGCAAACCTTGAGCACTCGCGTGAGAGAGCTGTTTCCATACCGATGGACTGCTGCCCGAATCTGAGAGCCTCTTTATCCCCTCGAGAGAATTCTTAATCCCAGCCAAAGCATACATTTCCGCCCACAAATTGGCTCTCTGCGACGTTAATGCTTCCAACGAATGAACAAATGAGTCAAAAGCCGCCAATACATTAAGCTCTATGTCGTCGCTTCCGATGTGTTGGAATGAATAATACGCTGCCTTAGGGTACAAATGCGGGCTAAATACGATCCTCTTTTGGTGCCCAATACGAATCAGACTGGCAGGCGAAATCTCCGTCCCTGTTCCCACAATCGACGGTACACAGAATAATGGAACAGTTACATTTTTAATCTTATTATATCCCTGACTCTCAACCGTTAATTCTTCAATTGAAAATTCATCGTTGATCAGCACAGATATAATCTTCGCAGCATCGTGGACGCTTCCAGCGCCAATACTCAGAATGCAATCGGGTCCATGGCGTCTAGCGTCTTTCGCTGCCTGAATTATTTCCTCTTCGCGTGGATTTGAATGTATTCCCTCTATGACAAAAACACTCGACAGTTTCGTACGGAGAGATCGTAGTATTTCTACAAAAAGACTCGAACTTCGCGTTCTCGCTCCACCTGTAATAATTAGACAAGACGAGAAATTGGCGGATATGTATTCGACGACCTTTTCAACTGCGTCGTCAGCAAAGTGAATCTTGGTCGGGAAGTGGATGTCCATTTATACGGCCTCTAGTGAATTGGAGACGCGGGTGCAAGAACAATGGGGCATTCAAAACTACAACGATCGCAGCCCTTTCTTGGGTCGTCAACGCGCTCGTTAAACAACCCACCCGCCACGACGCAACTGACTTGCTTTCCTCTTTGTTCGATAGTCATCCTGTCGACTGATTTGATGCGATCAAATCTAGTCAGATTGACCGAATGTGCTGCAACTTTAGCTGCCTTGAGTCCTTCGACTACAGACTCTAAGCTTGGAACACCGCCAGTGTGTTCTTCTCGAGTGACTGAATTCAAAATGTGTGCGCCTCCGGCAAGTGCCATAGCGGCACCGCCAATTGCGTTGACTACATGATCGAAGCCTATTGCGCTGTCCGTTGTCATTGGACCAAGCGGCATAAAAGGGCACTTTGCCTCAGAAGCTATTGCTATGTACCTCGGAATGTCAGTCAATTGCATATGACCAACACCCTCCATAATCACATTTACTCCTGCCTTTCTGAGTTCCCTGACAATCTGCACCTGCCTTTTTGTTTCGAGCGTGTGCGCTTCATCGAGGGCGGAAAAAATGTCTGGTGGACGGTACGTGGTTCCTACGCTTATCGTTGCATCAAACTTTCGAAATACGGATGCAATATCAGAAATTGCTGAACGAAAAACATTCTCATTTCTGCCTGACCTCAACATGTCTCTGACGACCAGCCCCCCACCACGAGAAGTGACGGGTATTGGTCTCGTCTTTCGAGCAATATCGTAGATATCTAGATCGGACGTAAAATGTAGCGTCATAAATGCTACACCGCCCTCAAGCATTTCTGTGATTCTATCGATCAGCGCAGATTTTTCTACACCGTGTTTTGGATTATATATTGTATAGTGAGGAAGAGTTCCAACAGGTCCGTCAAAATGACCAACCATTGTCTTCCAAAAGTCGCGGTGTTCCCGATCAATCGTGTGATCCATCATCATGTCGGGGCGAAATGAAACCCGACTTAATAGCCTCAATTTCTCCAGTTCAACGTTAGGGTCCGATTTATCAGATATCCCAATGTTGGTATTGATTTTAACAGGAAGGCCATGGCCAACTGCCACTGACCTTTCACGACCGTTAATTAGCACGGCACTACCATCCGCTACAGCGTTGCGAAGAATATCGGCTCTGATATTGCCGCGAAGTACGTCATCCAACGCAAGTAATCTCTCTTCAATCTCCATCGGTGCCTCGCAATCCATTTTCTACAAGCCTCACGCTGATTCCGTGATCTGTAATTTTAAAGATAGTGATGGCTCTTGTTTCTTGCAATGACTTCCTCAGTGATGTTGGACAGCGTCAAGTGGCTTCTTCCAGATCGCCGACGCTTTCCTTCGCACCGTCCGCATGTCGGGTGGCGGGAAATCCTCCTAGCCCGCGAACCAGTCCATCGTATCGCGGACCGGCACGCCCTTGCTGACCGACATGCCGTGGTTGTGCGCACGCCGGGGGATGCGCTGTCGCACCGAAACAACAACACCACCTCCGCGCCCTCGATCTCGACGATCCCGAGGCGATCTGCTTGTCGACTATTTCGACCGTCGGCAGCCCGACGGAGTGCACGATCTCGCCATTGAATTCAGTGAGCTTCGGAAAAAGCACTCTTTCGAATTGCTCTTGATTGCGATTCATCCAATATTCGATCATGATTCTGGCCTATTCGACCTTCATCCCATTTTGCCTGTCGGGTTCGATCGAACAACGGGAAATGGTACATCGCAGACTTTTGGTCAAATTCCCAAAAACGGATCTCAACACCAGACCTATCCGCAACGCTGCGGCGGTCGCTACAAATTCGTAGTGGGACATATGGTGGAATAAAATCATTCCCTCGTGGCCAGACCATGCGTTGCAAGCCGCCTGGAGCCTCACACAGCACCGTTTCAGGCTGTACAGGACTGGCGTAGATTTTGCGAAATGGAGGACCTGTAGGCGGTCAGCGCCAGCAAAGTTGGCCAAAACCATCGACAAGGCAAAACTCGACAAGAACCGCCAAGAAACCGCATACAGCCGCCCGACAGTTGAAATAGGCGATAGGCTGCTTTCCAAGGACTTCGTTCGCCACAACGGTAAAAAGGTTGCCGCGTTGTTATACGAAGTGCGCAATCCGCAAACCCCTGAGTCCGTCAAGATGGGGTGCTCCGATTCAACGGGAGTGTATACTTCAGCGACTATTGTCGTAACTCAGGATTCCCGATCGGTTGTCCACCCCCAAAGTGCTGGCCTCTACAATATGGGAGCACCATCGGCTTCAGAGACCACTGAGAAAGGCATGAGGCGCATTTACGAGAGAATTTCGATCTTGTGGTCGAAGATTGGTCCCCTGACGAGGCGAAGATTGCAATGGCTCAGCCGCGACATCTCTCAACTTCAGAAAACAGTATGTACCTCGAAGCGCTTTGCTCGTCTGATAGCGGGTTTCCAAGTCATCAAGAGAAAGCGACCATAAAATAAATAAAACAGTTGAGCTACTACAACGTGCATTTAAAATTGAATATCCGGGATCGATAGTGACGTTAAATTTGAAAAAAATGAATTACTTAGGACCTTAGCTCTTTTATAATAGAAAATTGAAGAACTCATTTCTAATATTAAATAACACGCGTTAAATCGAGTTCTTGAATTGTTTAGCGCATAATTACAACTATATATATGTTTCATAAATAATCAGGATTGTTAAATTAATCATTGCAAACCGCAATGTTGCGATCGCTAATTTAATAATCGAAGGAACCTTTTGTCTATGTTCAATGAACTCGAAGACGTGATCTTTTCAGAAGGACAATTCCACACAGACGAGTATGGAGTGGAGTTTGTCGACCACATCGAAAATGGGACATCAGGAGACTATGTGGTTTTGGTCTCTCGAGAACACTGGGACGGGGAATACCTTGAACTGTTCGCGCAGGTTCACTTCATAGCCCGCACAAAAACTGGGTTTTTCGCCATGCGCGTTCCTCTAGTCGAATCCTTCAGTGACTCTTTGGATGTAGAACACGGAGCGACCGAACAAAGTGAAATATATCACGTGAAACAGGAATTGCTGAATGTGATCGGCGATCTCGACGACTATCGAAAACGTCACGGGATACGGGCTGAACTCAATCACCCTTTCGTTATGGAAGACGATCCGTGGGACCATTTTCGCAGATGGCTTGATGTCGGCCGCGACGAAGTGTGAACCAAACGGCTTATCTGATCGAAAGTAGCCGAGTGCAGGCGCAATTTGCGGAAAGTTCAGTTCCTCGGCTTGGAGGATTTGCTCTGTTAATCTGGGATGCTCACCAGAAAGTCAGGCAATAGCCCAGACGAAGTTCAGACCTGTCGCAGTCCTCAGCCGCACTAAATCACTGCTGCATGATCGCCAGTGCTACAGCCGTGGCATGTGGACCATGGGTCCTATCCATCATGCGCCACGTCTGCCCATCGGCAAGCTCATCTGCGAGCCAAGAAAAGTCGGCAGCATGGAGCATTGCCAGTAAAACAGGCAGTTCGCCAGTCGAGAGGACACCTTCGATCCGCCGCGCTGCCTGTACCAAATGGCCAACATCTTGGTCATTCACTCGAATGAACTCCGACCTGAAGCTCTGCCAGCTATAGCATTGGGACATATCGAACCCGAGTTTTCGGCTCATGTGGATCACTGGGTCAAGTGCCCGCCATGCCTGGAAGCCAGCTGACCATAATTTTTCAGCGGTCATATCACCATCTCCACTTTCCCGTGCTCAGTGAAAACTCTAAAATGGCTCGGCGGCGCATTCTTGACGGCGGTCCATATCATCTTATCACCACTTCCCTATACCATTAAATACAAATCCACGATCCTATGTCTCGACAGCTGAAGAAAAGACGTTTGTGTGGCGTTTGTCAAGAAATAAAATAGGGTCTATATTTTGTATTACTATAAATATGCCAAGTCTTTCATTTTGAGTTATATGTTTGATTGAACGTTGCTTGATATATTCAATTCCGTAATTAATTGAATTCGGAGTCTTGAATTAATATTTAGGTCTTGTGAATGCAGGAAAAAATTGGGCTGCCTCGGGGGGGCACGATTGAGAACCTGGAGTGGATGAGGATAACCGCCAGCATCGGGTTGGCCCAAAGCACAGGCGAAAGTTTTGATCAGGTGTTTGAGCGTACCGAAGCAGCGCTCAATCAGGCGAAGGATAACGTCGCGACGGGCGCGACCATGTGCATTTCGCCGGCCGCGGAAAAGATTCAGTCGAACAGCAGTACCGATGCAAAATCAAAGCCTCACACGGCTAAGGGTACACTTTTACCACCCACTCCTTTTAACGCATCCACCCTCAGCGCCCCATTCGGCGCAATGTGTCGGTAAAGCGTTTGACGCGATACCCCGAGTTCTTTGCAAAGATCAGCGACAACAGTTTCAGGCTGCCCCATTGCGGCCTGAGCAAGCCGAATTTTCGCAGGCGTCATCGTGGCCTTGCGTCCACCAACTCGACCACGGGCGCGCGCAGACTGCAAACCTGCGATTGTTCTCTCTCGGATCAGTTCGCGCTCGAATTCCGCAAGCGAAGCAAAAATGCCGAACATCAATTTCCCTTGCGCCGACGAAGTGTCAATGGGGGTTTGTCCCGAAAGAACACGAAACCCCACACCCCGTTTTGACAAATCGTCAACTGTGGTCACCAGGTGGCGGAGATCACGTCCAAGTCGATCCAACTTCCATACGGTCAGTATGTCACCCGACCGCAGCGCCTTTATGCACGCATCCAAACCAGACCGGTCATCTCGTTTGCCAGACGCGAAGTCTTGATAGAGCATTTGCGGACTGACGCCTGCAGCAAGCAACGCATCTTTCTGCAAATCGAGAACTTGCGACCCGTCCGATTTCGAAACCCTCATATAACCAATCAATTCACCCATCGTCCCAGTCCTCTTCAAGCTGTCACGCAAACGGTCGTTTATGAGACTAAGGTTGGATCAGCTTTCCATCGGCCACAAGCTGTCACTATTTGCGTCACACTATCTGTGTGACGCAAACGCCTGCGCTCAGGACTCCAAAACGGACGCAAGCTATCACAAGATCGTCGCGGCCCTTTCAAGACGTTAGCAACGATATAAAACTGACCGGATTTGCCGGAAGGCATACACACATTCATAGTAGAAATGATCCATAGAAGCTTGCCAAAGGAATGAGAAAAAAGTCTATCTACTTCCATGACATCGCCGCGCACCAAATTTATCCGTTTACTAGACCGAGGATTCTATCCGGTTGAACTTCCGCCGCCGTTTAGAACCAGAAATTTCAGCCTCGTTGGAGATACCCTACCAGTTCCTGCCAACTATTCCGGGAGTACGACTTTTTTCGATGGTGCGACTTTTCGTGGGCCCCTTCGTACCTTCGGCGTGATCAATCCCGCAAGTTATTTACTTTTAAGCCGATTTATTGCTGATAACTGGGGGGAAATATCTCGAGTTTACCGCCTTAGCGCGTGCTCGGGAGCACGACCGACATTTCCGAATTTAGCAGCCGAAGGTCGAGCTATTAAGGCCGCTTCACTAGCAACCAAGCGTCTTAGTCAACGCCACCTTGCAAGCGTCTACCCAGTGATCCTCAGCCTCGATATTAATCGATTTTACGGGTCAATCTATACGCATTCAATCCCATGGGCCGCACTAGGGAAGCAGGAGGCCAAGCACAGGTATCGCGCTCATACGCTCTCGGCTCATTGGAGCGATAGGTTGGACACTTTGGTTCGAAACTGCAATCAGAGGCAGACGATTGGCATTCCAATAGGGCCGGACACATCTCGGATTCTTTCCGAGCTTATCCTGTCCCGAATTGACTCAGAAATAACTTCGACTGGGACTGGATTAGGTACGCCTCAAACATACCACAACATAGATGACTACCAGATTGGCGTGTACAGACTGAATGACGCTGAAAACGCACAAAGTAACTTTGTGCGAGCAATTAGCCGCTACGAGTTGCGACTGAACGATTTTAAGACATCCGTTGATCACGGATTAGATTTCGCGCCATCAAATTTTCAGCGAAATTTCGATGTACTACAAACTCAAAATGGACAAAATTTCGTCGAACATTTTTTTGAAATTCTTTACTCACAGATTCCCCAGCATCCAAATAGCAACGTTGTAGGCTATGCGCTTAAACGCTTTGCAAGACCGCTTGCGCGAAATCGTGAGAAGGATTTGGTTCGCGAATATCTCCAGCGGCTGATATTTGCGGCTCCGCAACAGGTGCGCTGGATTCTGCCGCTGCTCCTGGGAATATACCGTCAAAAAGGAGTGAATGCTGAAATTCGCCGTTTGATCTGTTGGGGTATTGAGACATGCGCCCGTCGCAATGATGTAGGTAGCCTACTCTGGTTTCTCTATGCTGCAATTTTCTTAGAAATTCAGCTCACCAGCGCCGTCTGTGGTCAATGTCTGGGGATGTCGAATGAAATAGTAGACTTGATGATGTTCCATGGAAGGCATGCGGGCTTGTTCTCGTTCCGCGTGACCGATTTGCGTCAACGTTATGCGGATAGCAATTTTACGTCACCTGCTTGGTTGCCACTTTATGAGATTGGAAGGAGGGGATGGGATAGTTCTGCGGCGTTCAACAAGATAGGCGGAGCTGACGATATAGTCGGTCTGTATGCGCATCTGAATGCAAACGATGTTCAATTCTATAATACTGAACAAGGAAGTTTTCGGCTCGACATGTTCAAAAACTGGAATTTGTCACAAGAGGATTTCGAACAAGAAGAGCAAGGTTTGCCAGAATATGACAATTTTGATTTTGAAGATCATTGGGGTGACTACGAATAAATTTGGAACAAGTGACAGTAGCGGGTAATGGCAGCTGAATTTGCTAAGCGAACGTCCGCTCTTCATCGACAAATGAAGGCATAAAACATGCGCAGCACAGCAAACTCTGACCTTCAAATTGAATGAGAAATCGGCGGCAGTCGGTACCGCGTCCAAGGCCGCTCCTGCGGCTACCGTATTAACCCATTTCTCATGCGCGAATTCCCGCCCTGCCGCTAATGCGTCGCTATGCTCATGGCTCCTATATGCTCTCCCCAATAAAACCCAAGGGCCTTCCCAGAAATTGATTTTGGGACGGCATGAGCAACCCAGGATTTCAGCGCGTCCGATGGACACATGAAAATCCCAGTGCAATACAGGAACCATCAATTCCCGCATTTCGAGAGATTCTATGTCCAGTGCCCTCAGAGACCTTTTCGACCGTTACCGCACTCATTCGAGGGGTGAGCGAGAGAAAGGGACTTATTTCGAGAACTGGGCCAAGGTCTTTTTTGAAAATGATCCGCAATACACGCAGCGATTCGACAAAGTCTGGACATTCAGCGAATGGGCCGCTGAAAGAGGCGTCAGCGGTCAGGACACAGGAATCGATCTTGTAGCTCGCGTTCGCGACGATGGTGGTTTTTGCGCCATTCAGTGTAAA
The DNA here is from genome assembly GCA_000961635.1 of Hoeflea sp. BRH_c9. Taxonomy (GTDB): domain Bacteria; phylum Pseudomonadota; class Alphaproteobacteria; order Rhizobiales; family Rhizobiaceae; genus Hoeflea. The sequence continues at coordinate 21,498 of LADQ01000260.1, forward strand.
TTCTACAGAGAAGGCCATCGTATCCAGAAGGGCGACATCGACTCCTTCTTCACGGAATCGGGCAAAAAGCCCTTTACCGAACGCCTGATCATCGACACCACCAACGCAGCCTGGAGCGAACACGCTGAAGCAGCGCTTCGCGACCAGAACATTGGCACCCTGCGCATCGGCATGTCCGATATCGAACAAAGCCCGATCGATTGGAGCGCATACATCAGGGACGACAAGGTTGTCCTTGCCAGCAAGAAGGAACTTCGCCCGCATCAGCGGGAGGCCGTTGAGGCGGTTCGGGAAGGCTTCACCAAGGCCGATCGCGGCAAGCTTATTATGGCTTGTGGCACGGGCAAGACGTTCACGTCACTGAAGATCGCTGAAGACCTCGCAGGTGTAGGAAAGATGGTTCTCTATCTCGTTCCCTCGCTTGCGTTGATGTCCCAGTCGGTCCGTGAATGGTCCATCGACACGGAAACCCCGCTGCGCTCATTCGCAGTCTGTTCGGACGTCCAGGTCGGCAAACGCAAGAGCGGAGATGACCTCGCTGACATTGATATTCATGACCTCGCTTATCCGGCGACTACCGACGCCAGAACGCTGGCGAGCAAGATCACCGCCCATCCCGATCTCAGGATGACGGTCGTCTTCTCCACTTACCAGTCAATCCAGACGATATCCGATGCCCAGAAAAAGTTTGGGCTGCCTGAATTTGATTTGATCATCTGCGATGAGGCGCACAGGACGACCGGCGCGAAATTCGAAGACGAGGAAGAATCCAACTTCATCAAGGTTCACAGTCAGGACTTCATCAAGGGCAACCATCGACTTTACATGACCGCGACGCCGCGCATCTACGGCGATGGCGTTAAGACCAAGGCTGCCGAGTCGTCCGTTGAACTTTGCTCCATGGATGACCCCGATCTCTATGGCGAGGTCTTTTTCCAGCGTGGTTTTTCGTGGGCCGTCCAGAACGGCTTGCTCACCGATTACAAGGTGATTGTGCTGGCTGTGGATGAGGCCGTCGTCTCTGCTGGCGTTCAGCACCGCCTGGCCGACGCCAACAGCGAGTTGCTGCTTGACGACGCCACCAAAATCATTGGCTGCTACAAGGCCCTGACAAAGGCTGACCTGAAACAAGACGTCACGGCCGATCCGCTGCCTATGAAGCGGGCTTTGGCCTTCTGCCGCGACATCAAGAGTTCGAAGCTGATCACCAACGAGTTCACCAAGGTCATCGATGAATATCTCGACAGCGCTAATATCATGGATGGCGATCCCGCCGATAAATACAGACTCCATTGCGAATGGGATCACGTGGATGGAACCTTCAATGCCAAGACGCGCACCAATCTCCTGCAATGGCTAAAGGAAGACACTGACGGCGACACCTGTCGTATTCTCAGCAACGCGCGCTGCCTATCCGAGGGGGTCGATGTGCCCGCCCTGGACGCCATAATGTTCCTGCATCCGCGCAAATCCCAGATTGACGTTGTCCAGTCCGTCGGTCGCGTCATGCGGCGCGCTCCAGGCAAAAAGATGGGGTACGTCATTCTCCCTGTCGGCATTCCCGCAGGGGTCGCGCCTGAGGAGGCGCTTAACAACAACGAGAAATACAAGGTTGTCTGGCAAATCCTCAACGCCCTTCGCGCTCATGACGACCGCTTTGACGCCACCATCAACAAGATGGAACTGGGGGGCGATGTTTCGGGACAAATCGAGATTATCGCAGTCAGCAATGACCTCCCGAACAGAAACAAGGCCGACGCTACTGGGCTTGGGCTTGGTCAAGGCAGCGATGCCCAGAGCGATGAAGACCTCAACGGACAGACAATATCCGAACCAGTTCAACGGGCGTTCTTCTTTGATGAAATCTCATCCGCCATCATGGCCAAGATCGTCAAGAAATGCGGACGTCGCTCCTATTGGGAGGACTGGGCAACCGATATCGGAAAGGTCGCCCAAACCCACATCACACGCATCAAGGCGCTGGTGGAGATCGCAGGCAGCTCCGAGCGTAAGGCGTTTGACGGCTTCCTTGAAGAGCTTCGCGACGACCTGAACGACAGCATCACCGAAGATGAAGCCATCGAGATGCTGGCGCAGCACATTATCACCAAGCCAGTCTTCGAGGCTTTGTTCGAGGGGTATAACTTCACCAAGGAAAACCCCGTTTCCCGTGCCATGCAGGGCGTGTTGGACGCGCTGGACGAACACCACCTGGAAAAAGAATCCGTCAGTCTCCAGAAATTCTATGCGGACGTCAAAATGCGCGCATCTGGAATCGACAACGCCGAGGGCAAGCAGAAGATTGTTGTCGAGCTATATGACAAGTTCTTCCGCAATGCCTTCCCGAAAATGACGGAAAAGCTGGGCATAGTTTACACGCCAGTCGAGGTCGTGGATTTTATCATTCATTCTGTCAATGACGTCCTGAAATCGGAGTTTGGCCAGACAGTCGGCAGCAGGGGCGTCCATATTCTCGATCCCTTCACAGGCACGGGCACCTTTATTACCCGCCTGCTCCAATCCGGCCTGATCAAGCCCGAGGAATTGGAGCACAAATATGCCCATGAAATTCACGCAAATGAGATCGTATTACTGGCCTATTACATTGCAGCGATTAACATCGAGGCAGTCTATCATTCGCTCTCAGGAGGAGACTACAAACCATTCGAGGGCATTTGTCTCACTGACACCTTCCAGCTTTACGAAAAGGATGACCTCGTAAGCAAACTGATGGTCGACAACTCATCCAGGCGTCAGCGTCAAAAGGATTTGGACATCCGCGTTATCGTGGGCAATCCGCCCTATTCAGCCGGGCAGACCAGCGCGAACGACAACAACGCCAATATCGAATATCCAAGCCTTGATGCGCGCATTCGGGAAACTTACGCCGCACATTCGAGCGCTACACTCAAGAACTCTCTGTATGACAGCTATATCCGAGCGATCCGCTGGGGCAGCGATCGCCTTGGGGACGCAGGCATCATGGCCTATGTCAGCAATGCAGGCTGGATTGATGGCAATGCCACCGATGGGCTGCGTAAATGCCTGGCGGAGGAGTTTGCTAGTATTTTCATCTTTCATTTGCGCGGCAACCAACGCACCTCTGGCGAACTTTCCAAAAAGGAAGGTGGCAAAATTTTCGGCTCAGGGAGTCGCGCGCCGATAGCCATAACCCTGTTTGTGAAAAACCCGAACGCCAAGGAGCGCGGGAAAATCAGATTCCATGACATCGGTGACTATCTTACACGAAATGAAAAACTCGCGAAGATTAAGTCCTTCAGCAGCACTGAAGGCATCAACGAGGGCGCAGGTTGGAGAGGAATCAAGCCGAATGAGCGAAACGATTGGCTCAATCAGAGAGACACTGCCTTTGAAAAATTCATCGCCATTGGCGACAAGAAAAATAGAAATCCAGCATTGTTCGCCAACTACACGCGAGGCTTACAAACGGGACGCGATGTCTGGTGTTACAATTTTTCTGCAGGGGTAGTGAGGAAGAATATGAAAAGCATGATCGCCTTTTACAATGCTGAGGTCGAAAGATTCGATGCTGCCTACAAAGGCGAAGATCAAAGAGTTCGAGAAGCGGGAGTCGAAAAATTCATAGCTACTGACCCAAATAAGATAAGTTGGACCAGAGGATTGAAGCAGGCGCTGGTCAGAAACACAAAATTCAACTTTAATGAAGACCGAGTGCTGGTAAGTTTTTATCGACCATTTACAAAGCAATTATTATATTTTGATAAAGATTTTAACGAAATGATTCTTCAGATGCCGCGTCTTTTTCCAAGCGTCGCATCCGAAAACCGAATGATCATGATTAAAGGGAATTGGCGTGGCAATGGTCAGTTGGCTCTAATGACAAATTCCCCCTCGTCCGATCAGCCGGACGGCGGCGCTCAGTGCTTTCCTCTTCATATTTATCAAACGCCATCCGCAATAAAGGCTCCCTCAAATAACCAACACAGCCTCTTCGACACAGGCTCCGATGGAGTAGGACCTAAGCGTCTAAATGCGATCAGCGATGAAGGGTTGCAGCACTTGCAAACTGAATTGCCGAACGAAATAATTATAAAGGAAGACGTTTTTTATTATGTGTATGGCATTTTGCATTCTGAGGAATACCGAGCGCGCTATGCCGATAATCTTTCCAGAGAACTCCCGCGCATTCCATGCGTAAATAAGTCGGGAGACTTCTGGGCATTCGTGCAGGCAGGCCGTGCGTTGGGCGAGCTTCACGTCAATTACGAAGACGTCGCGCCTTACCCAGTCACCTACAGACAAGGCAGCCTTTCACTGGCCACAATCAAAGACCCCGAGAGCTTCTATCGCGTCGAGAAGATGAAGTTCGGCGGGAAGCGTCCGAATCTCGACAAGACAACTGTCATCTACAACAGCAATATCACCATGACCGACATTCCGCTGGAAGCCTATGACTACGTCGTCAATGGCAAGCCTGCGCTCGAATGGGTCATGGAACGCCAGTGTGTGAAGACCGACAAGGACAGCGGCATCGTCAACGACGCCAACCGCTATGCCATCGAAACCGTGGGTGATCCCGCCTACCCGCTGAAGCTTTTCCAGCGGGTCATCACCGTCAGCCTTGAAACTATGAAGATAGTTCGGAGTCTGCCGAAGCTGGAAATATAAACGTAACCGGGAATTGGCTGCCTTTCCAATTCCAAAACCAAAATCTGGGGGTGGGGAAAATGACAAATCAAAAGCTGGTCTTTATCAATGTGGGGTGGATGGTCCATTACAAGGGACCAGATGGCGACAAGGCTGAGGGCAACTTTCGATTTCTGAAGACCAACGCAACAGCACATGAATCCTGGAATTTTGAAGACCTCAAGGGGAAGCTCTACGGCTACGTACCCAGGTCCGCTAAGGTGAACATAAGAAAGCTGGGAGCGAAGGCGAAGGACGACGTTGCGACCGACGTCACTGTGGTTTGGATTTCACGCAATCCGCGCACAAAAAAGACAACGATCATCGGATGGTACAAAGGGGCCACGATTCACCGTGAGGCGAAGCATCTGCAACTGGAGCGCGCTCCAGGAAAAACCGTCGGCTACCAGATAGAGGCAGCCACAAACAATGGACTTCTCCTGCCTGTAGACGCTCGTCAATTTCTCATCCCCACGGCAAAAGAACCCGGCAATCTGGGCATGAGTCCAATTTGGTACGGAAAAGACGGGGCCTTTAACGATGCCGTTATGGCCTACGTCATTGGCGGCCGAAAATCCACAGGTCGAGGCAAATCACCGCGGCAGACAGACCCAGAACTACGTAGGAAGATCGAACAGGCAGCAGTGGACCATGCCATAGCATATTTCACATCCTCCGCTGGCGGCTCTCGGCGCGTTGAATCGGTAGAGCGCGACGGCGCAGGCTGGGACCTAGAGGCGTTTTCTGACACCGATGAGACATTGAAAATCGAGGTGAAGGGACTTTCGGGCAAAGAACTCGTGGTCGAACTCACGCCAAATGAATATGCGAAGATGCAATCGACCGAGCACCGAATGAACTACATCATTTACATCCTGTCCGAGGCACTTACGAAAAATGCTCAGTCTCATATTTTTCGGCACGATGCGTTGCTATCAAAAGCCAAAAACCTAGTCTGGATAAACGATTCAGGGCAGACCTTGAATATCAAAGAACTGGTGGCGGCTCGACTATCCGTTAATTGACGCGAAGGAGGTCGAATATTTGACCGAGGATACTTCGTTGGAAGAACTCAAGGAACAACTGCGTCAGAGACCACTGAGGATTGGGGTCTCCACGCGCGCCCTATTTGATCTCGAAGAGGAACACGGCGTCTTTGTTGAGGAAGGCGTTGAAGCTTATGCCCGAATGCAGCTGGAGCGCGAAACGATACCCATCGGCAAAGGTGCGGGTTTCGAGGTTATAGAACGGCTTCTGAAATTAAACGAGCCAGCCCAAAAGCCATACGTCCAGGTTGTCCTTCTGTCCAAGAATTCGCCCGATCTTTCATTGCGCGCGTTCCACTCCATCAAGGATTATGGGCTGGCCGTCATCACGGGAAGCTTCACCAGCGGAGCATCATTAGGCCCTTTCATTCCAGCTTGGGAAATCGACCTCTTTCTTTCAAACGATGGCACAGATGTCCAAGCTGCTGTTAATGCGAAGGCAGCAGCAGCGAAGCTTGGCCCTGTGTCCACAACATGGGAATGCCACACTAGCGATGAAGTCCGCATCGCGTTCGACGGGGACGCCGTCGTGTTCAGCGCCGAGTCCGATGAAATCTACAAGGCTCAAGGACTGGAAGCGTTCCGCCGACACGAGCAGGAAAACGCCCTGAAACCGATGGAGGGCGGCCCGTTTGGCGAGTTTTTGAAAAAGCTTTCAATCCTTCGGGCCATCTATTTGGGGGATGACGGGGTCAGCAAGGTGCGTATCGGAATTGTCACCGCCCGCGACAGCGAAGCCCATGCACGCGTGATCCATACCTTGAGGGCGTGGGGAACACCGGCCGACGAGGCCCATTTCGTCGGCACATGGCCAAAGGCCCCGATCCTCAAGGCCTTTGGCGCACATATCTTCTTCGATGATCAGGAAAAGCATGTGCTGGGTGCCGCTGGCGTCGTTCCGTCAGGCCATGTTCCAGGGCCGCATGATCCAGACAAGCCAATTATTCCGGGTGGATGACGTTGCAACGCAGAGGGAATCAGATAGCCTAGTTCAACCTGAAGGGGAGGAATAAGAATTGGCATTTACAAATAAGGACGCATCCATTGTTCTGGGTATGGTCGGACGAGGAGATAAGCGCCACGACATCGCGGCATGGTTCGGTGAAAATCAAGCGCGGATTGCCGAGATTGAACAAGGTCAATATGGTAATTTGCAAGCTGCGCCGGAAATCGATCTGCCGCCGAAGGGCGCACCTGGACCAAAGGGCCGACGGCTAAGAAGCAGGGCGATCAAAGCAGTTGAGGCACTTGAACAAAACGACGCGGCCGCTGCGCTGAAGATTCTCAAGGATGCCTTGGCCGATTTCGCTAAGAACCAAGCCTAAAGATAGTCACCAGGCCGCTCTAACGACCTTCTGCAGGGCGGAATCCATGCCAATCGCGGAGAGCTAGGAGCGGCTTCTTTGTTCCACACGAACCATGCATATCCAGTGGCTGTCGATGCCTTCTGATCAACGCGCCCCCGTACCATTGGAACCCGCTCAGAAAACTGCGCGAAAATGGAAGGCGGATTGCTCCGAAATATCGCCTCGTAGCGCCCTATGCTTTCAAGAAACACGGTTCTCGCCAAAATCGCCACACCGCAACGCGCAACCGTCATTGCGCGCAGCACAAACTCTTCCGCAAGTCGGAACGGAGGGTTTGTTATGACCCAGTCGTGTGATCGGGCCTCGTAGGGGAACGTAAGGAAGTCTCTGATTTCCCCATACCCATATGAGTAGGCGTCGGCGGAATCCACCACCTCAAAGTACTCCGACAGCGGGCGGGACATGTATCCGCGACCACAAGCGGGCTCGAGGCATGTCAGAGTTCGAGCATCTTCAGCTCCTATGACATGTTCAATCAAAGACCTCGTCGCCCATGGGGGCGTTGGGAAATCATCAGGACTATCTGCTGGCTCATTCCGCTGAGCCATAACCGCGTGTGAAGTATTTTGCATCCGTCCTTCTAGGCTCCTATTTCAGATAAGGGAATCTTCTTTTTCTGTTCCGCTGCATCTTCTCAAACATTCATAGTCGCTCGGCATGGCGTGAAGCTGGTCGTTAAGAAGAGCATAAGTTGCCGCCGGCGATTTCCTGGTCGACAATTCCAATGTGGACACAGCGTTTCGAGTGACTTCGGTTGCCAGCCATGCGCGTGTGCCCACACGCGCAGCAGGCCAAGGGGCTAACCCCTGTGGAACCCCAAGAGAAAGGTGACCGGATGAAAGAGAAATCCATACGCTTCAGAGTCTCCAACGATGAGAAGGCCAAAATCGAAGACTTCGCCCTCCTAACAGGAAGGCCGATGTCCGAAATTCTGCGCTTGGCAGTGGTTGACGCAATGCGTGGTGATGTCCCAGGCACAGAGGCACGTCGGATTTGGGCCGACGTCAGACGATACAGCAATGCCCTCCTGCACGTGATTGATACGCGCCCTATCAACATTCTCCACCTCCGCGCAGCCTGTACCAATCTCCGCAATGCAGCGCAGCAGTTGGTGCAATGACGGTGATCATCAAATCACTCCGCATTCGATCGAAGTCTGGAATTAGTCGGATCATTCGGCACCTGCAAAACGGAGATGAAAACGAACAGGTCGCGTTTCTCCGTGGTACCCCCGCGGACATCAGAGACATGCAGCGCGACGCTATGGCTAGGAGTACGACATATTCAGTGCGCCATTGGATCATAGCGCCCCACGAGGCCACGACACGCCCGCAGATTCGGTACGTGCTGATGATGTTGGCCAAGGAGTTTGGATTCGACGCTGATCGTGCTGTCGTTGTTGAGCATTGCAAGAAACGTGCAACGGCAGACGCTGCGGACGTTCATTGGCACGTGCTGGTCGGCGAGATCGATCCCGCTACCGGGCGCGTCCTAAGAACGTCCTTTGATCGCATTATTCATGAACTCGTCGCTCGGGTGAGTGAGTACAAATTCGGCCACGCTTTCGTGCAGGGCAAGCACACCAAAACGGTCATCAGAGGACTGCGCAAACGGAAACTTGGCTGCATTGCCGACAGGCTCGAAACGCTGGTCGGCACAGAGACGACAGTTCCCTTGGAAGCCTTCACTCACGCGCAGCATCAAGAAAAAAAACGGCTCGGCCTAGACTTGCCCGCATTGCGCCAAGCCGTAAAGACCGCCACCGACACCGCCACATCAAGGGCTGATCTCGTGGAGAAACTGGCAGCATCTGGGATGACGGTGATGGTTGGCGAAAAGCCAAACACATGGATTGTCAGAGATGACCAAAACAATCTCATCGGCGCTTTACATCGACTGGCGTCGAAACGAAAATCCGAAATAAACCAACTACTGACAGAAACGCCAGCGGTGGAAGCGGAGCCGATCACAGCGCCACCTCTTGTTCCAGACTTCACGTCTTTTCAGGAATCCGAGACCTCTTTCCAGCGGGCTGAAAACAGCAGTTCACGGTCAGAATTACTCGACCAGCTTAGGAGACTAGGCCGTGGACTCATAATGGCGCAGACGTAGCCTGATGCAAGCGAGCTTGGCCATTGCGAGGAAGGTTGAGCCGAGCTTGTCGTATCGCGTGGCTATGCGTCTGTAAAATTTGAGTTTGTTGAAGAAGCGTTCGATCAGATTGCGCTGCTTGTAAAGCCATGGCGAGAAGCAGATCGGGCTTGTCCGGTTGGGTTTCGGCGGGATGTTTGCCCATCCGCCTTGCTTGGACACCAGCTCGCGCAGCCAATCGGCGTCATACGCCTTGTCGGCGAGCACCATCTGCCCCTTGCAAATCCCTTCGAGCAGTACTCCCGCCGCCTGGATGTCATGGGTCTGGCCAGGCGTGATGGTGAGCCTCACCGGCAGGCCATTGCCGTCCGTCAGAGCATGGATTTTCGTAGTAAGACCACCCCGGCTTCGTCCAAGACATCGATCCGGGTGGCTTTTTTTAAAGTCGCCGCAGAATGATGGACACGCACTGAGGTGCCGTCGATCATCCGCACGTCGCCATCGTAAGCATCTGTAATCGCATCCATGATCCGGTCCCAGACGCCAGCCTTGGTCCAGCGCCGGAAACGGTTGTAGCAGGTTGTGTGCGGACCATAGCGCTCCGGCAGGTCGCGCCATGGCGACCCGGAACGCAACACCCAGAAGATGCCATTCAGCACCCGCCGGTCATCCACACGCGGCACACCGCGGGGCTTGTTGGGAAGAAGCGGCGCGATCACGCGCCATTCGAATTCGGTCAGATCATAACGGCTCATCAATACCTCCAATCCGGAGGTTGAATCACGTCGCTGATAATCTGTGAACCCCGTTTATGAGTTCACGGCCTAGAACAGACGTCATTGATAGACGCGAATATCGAAATTGATAAATATAGGGAATCCTCAGAACTGAGAGAGCAGCGCAAGAAACTGAGAAACCAAAATGCCGAATTGAAGTCTCTGCGAGATGAAAGGTGGAACAAATTCGAGGAGTTGCAAATCGCGGAAAAAATGCGTTGGTGGTTTTATCCACTCGGAATTGCCGCAAAACGAAAAAACAAAGCGAAATCCCTTCAACATCAGATTGAGATTGCTGACAAGAAAATCAAAGCTCACACTAATTCGATTGCAATCTGCGAATCCCAAATATTCAGATCAGAAATGGCCGGAAAAGACGCCTATCGAGAGCTGGTTCATCACCTGACCGCCCGAAAAAGGGCTGCGCAGAAAAATATTGAAGTCGTCGCTGCTGCGCGTGAAATTCTGACGTCTCATCCAAAATTATCGGTAACCGGCATAGATGATCTTTTGGAGATTGCGAATAATCACGCCAAGGAAACGAACGGCGTAAGCGGTACGAGTGTTGTGATTTGATCCGCTTACCAAACCCGGATGCGCGGGAACTTCACTAAGCTGACGACATCAGTTTACTAGGCTTTTCTACTACGCATGGTAAAGTTCGATGGTAAAGTCATGCGGGTTTAAATCATTGAATAAATTGAATTATCTTTTTTGTTGCCACAGGTGAATTTTTGCACCACCATTTTTGTATCGGACGAATAAATCAAAGTTATTCCCCGATCGCGTTGGGAAGGTGAGGCACATTCACCCGCCAGTCTGGCGGCTGCCCCAATCGTCGTAGGCTGTCAGCTGGCGGGGGAGAACCTCCTATGAATACGAACAACAAATCTGAAGCCATAATCGGCTTCTCAGAACGCAAAGACGCGGCTGTGGTAGCCGACAGCAAGAGAACTACGCAGCGCGTTTCGCGCTTTGGCGCTGCAAAAATGAAGATTACGTATAATCACAATATCAGTACCCACAGAGCTGATCTTGAGAAGATATTTGGTGAAATAGCGAACGGAATTGGTCGAGCGATAGCCCGAGTTGACCATGAAAGAGAGACGTGAAATGGCAAAGCGTGCTGCTACGTATTCGAGATATTCCCACGAGGACTCGGCAGATCAATCAATCGAAGGACAAGAGGCATCGCAGGACAAGTATGCCGGACGGGCAGGCATTGAGATTGTAAACAGGTTTAGCGACCATGCTATTTCTGGCGCATCAATTTTCAATCGCCCAGGTCTGACGAGGCTGATGCAGTTTTTGGACTCTGCAGACATCGACATCCTGTTAGTCGACCATCTTGATCGGCTCACACGAGATGATGGCGATATGGCGTATATTCATAAGCAACTCGTATTCAGAAACATCGAGCTTCACTCGGTAGCCCAGAACGGAAAGGTTGACCGAAACACCGCGTCAATCATGGCGCTTGTGGGTCGAAACCAGTTGGAAAGCACCGCGCATGCGGTTCGACGCGGGCAAGAGCTCATGATCAAGGAGGGAAGGAACACAGGCGGGCGAGCCTACGGTTATCGTCTAACCTCCGTGAAAAGTGGACTTGAGATCGATAATGGAGATGAAACGCGAGTCGGCGAGGCTGATATCGTCAGGCGAATTTATCGGTTGCGCCTAAGTGGCATGACGCCAAGAGCCATTGCCGGGAAGCTAAACATGGAAGGCATCCCCAGCCCGACGGGAGGGCTTTGGAATGCGTCAACAATCAACGGCTCGAAAAGTCGCAGAAATGGGATTCTGCGTAATCCGATCTATCAAGGCACACAGGAATGGAATCGCGTCAGGATGGTACGGAATCCATCTACTGGAAAACGAGTAAGCCGCATCAACAATTCCGAGGAAATTGCCACTTTCCAATCCCCCGAATTGGCGATCATTGACGCTGATACGTTCCAGCGTGTGCAAGCGATGTTTCCGCAGAATGAGAACGATCACCCGTCCAAATATCGACGGTCGAAAACGATTTTTTCAGGTCTTCTGAAGTGCGGATGCTGCGGTGGTGGGATGTCAATGAAAGACAACAACAAGGGGCGAATCCGGATGCAGTGTTCGGTCATGAAGGAGTCCCGATCATGCAAAAATACGAGTGCATATTATTTGGACGAGATTGCGGAAGCCGCACTTGGCGGTCTGCATGATCAGCTCAACAAGCCGGAATTGATGAAACAGCTCATTAAATCCTACAACAATGAGCGGAACCAATTGGCTGGCGATGCGATCGAAAAAGCGAAAATTTTGGACAGAAAAATTGAAGCCCTGACAGTGAGAGAAGAAAAACTGTGGGCGGATTATGATGCTGACATAATCGATGGAAAGATCGCAAATGAACGCATTTTGAAAATTAAGGCCGAAATTGAAGCTCTAAATCAGCAGAAAAGTGAGTTGCCATCCATGCCTGACGCAGTGGCAATCCACCCCTCGTCTGTCACTCGCTTTAGGGAATACATCGAGCAGCTGTCGAAGACGTATGCAGTTCAGATTTCAGAGGAAAACAGAGAAGCGGCAACAGCGATTAGGCGGCTCATTGAGAAAATCACGATTACCCCAACCGACACCGGGACTGATGTCAGAATCGATGGGCTACTTGGTCTTCTTGCATCAGCAGCCAACCATACACCCAATTTGGGGGGATTAGTGGTAGCGGGAGAGGGACTCGAACCCCCGACACGCGGATTATGATTCCGCTGCTCTAACCAGCTGAGCTACCCCGCCGCCAGCCGCCGGTTTTCACCGGGCCGGACGGGCCGCATATAGGGTACGGCTTGCCGCGGTGTCAAGCACGCACAGGCCTTTTCTTGCAGCTACGCCCGCGTCGCGGCCGGGCCTTTTCTTGCCGCTATGGCCGCGACGCGGCTGAACCTTTCGCGCCGGCAGGGCCACAGCGCGGCGGGTCTCTTTTTGTCGCTATGACGGCGTCGCGGCCAGGCCGTTTCATGCCGCCTCGGCCGCGGCCCGGCAGGATCTTTTCTTGCCGCTA
>LADQ01000099.1:2500-44175 GCA_000961635.1 Hoeflea sp. BRH_c9
TTGCTCCGGACGACCACGCCAACGACTGAAATGGTTTCTAGGTATCGTTACAAGGTATCTTATTCTGAATACATAGGGGTAAGAAGCGAACGCGGGGAACTGAAACATCTAAGTACCCGTAGGAAAGGACATCAACCGAGACTCCGTCAGTAGCGGCGAGCGAACGCGGACCAGGCCAGTGGCATGGGTAAGTAAAGTGGAACGATCTGGAAAGTTCGGCCGTAGCGGGTGATAGCCCCGTACACGTCATCCTTATCCTTGTCCTAGAGTAAGGCGGGACACGTGAAATCCTGTCTGAACGTGGGGGGACCACCCTCCAAGCCTAAGTACTCGTGCATGACCGATAGCGAACAAGTACCGTGAGGGAAAGGTGAAAAGCACCCCGACAAGGGGAGTGAAATAGTTCCTGAAACCGGATGCCTACAAGCAGTCGGAGGGCGAAAGCCTGACGGCGTACCTTTTGTATAATGGGTCAACGACTTAGTGCAGCTAGCAAGCTTAAGCCGATAGGTGTAGGCGCAGCGAAAGCGAGTCTTAATAGGGCGATTAGTTTGTTGCATTAGACCCGAAACCGAGTGATCTAGCCATGAGCAGGTTGAAGGTTGGGTAACACCAACTGGAGGACCGAACCCGCATCTGTTGCAATAGATTGGGATGACTTGTGGTTAGGGGTGAAAGGCCAATCAAACTCGGAGATAGCTGGTTCTCCGCGAAAACTATTTAGGTAGTGCGTCGATCGAATACCCTCGGGGGTAGAGCACTGGATGGGCTATGGGGACTCACCGTCTTACTGATCCTAACCAAACTCCGAATACCGAGGAGTACTAATCGGCAGACACACGGCGGGTGCTAACGTCCGTCGTGGAAAGGGAAACAACCCTGACCTCCATCTAAGGTCCCCAAGTCATGGCTAAGTGGGAAAGGATGTGAGACTCCCAAAACAACCAGGATGTTGGCTTAGAAGCAGCCATCATTTAAAGAAAGCGTAACAGCTCACTGGTCTAATTAAGGGGTCTTGCGCCGAAAATGTACCGGGGCTAAAGCCATGCACCGAAGCTGAGGATGTGCACGCAAGTGTACGTGGTAGCGGAGCGTTCTGTAAGTCTGTGAAGGGAGACCCGTGAGGGCTCCTGGAGATATCAGAAGTGCGAATGTTGACATGAGTAACGATAAAGGGAGTGAGAGACTCCCTCGCCGAAAGACCAAGGGTTCCTGCTTAAAGTTAATCTGAGCAGGGTGAGCCGGCCCCTAAGGCGAGGCCGAAAGGCGTAGTCGATGGGAACCACGTTAATATTCGTGGGCCTGGTGGTAGTGACGGATCTCGTGTGTTGTATCTCCTTATTGGATTGGAGGTGCAGCGAAGAGGTTCCAGGAAATAGCTCCACCGTATAGACCGTACCCGAAACCGACACAGGTGGTCAGGTAGAGAATACCAAGGCGCTTGAGAGAACTGCGTTGAAGGAACTCGGCAAATTGCACGCGTAACTTCGGAAGAAGCGTGACCCTCTTTTACGCAAGTGGAAGAGGGTGGCACAGACCAGGGGGTAGCGACTGTTTATCAAAAACACAGGGCTCTGCGAAGTCGCAAGACGACGTATAGGGCCTGACGCCTGCCCGGTGCTGGAAGGTTAAGAGGAGAGGTGCAAGCTTTGAATCGAAGCCCCAGTAAACGGCGGCCGTAACTATAACGGTCCTAAGGTAGCGAAATTCCTTGTCGGGTAAGTTCCGACCTGCACGAATGGCGTAACGACTTCCCCGCTGTCTCCAACGCAGACTCAGTGAAATTGAATTCCCCGTGAAGATGCGGGGTTCCTGCGGTCAGACGGAAAGACCCCGTGCACCTTTACTATAGCTTTACACTGGCATTCGCCAAGGCATGTGTAGGATAGGTGGTAGGCTTTGAAGCGTGGGCGCCAGCTCGCGTGGAGCCATCCTTGAAATACCACCCTTATCTTCGTGGATGTCTAACCGCGGCCCGTTATCCGGGTCCGGGACAGTGTATGGTGGGTAGTTTGACTGGGGCGGTCGCCTCCGAAAGAGTAACGGAGGCGCGCGATGGTAGGCTCAGACCGGTCGGAAATCGGTCGTCGAGTGCAATGGCATAAGCCTGCCTGACTGCGAGACTGACAAGTCGAGCAGAGACGAAAGTCGGTCATAGTGATCCGGTGGTCCCGCGTGGAAGGGCCATCGCTCAACGGATAAAAGGTACGCCGGGGATAACAGGCTGATGACCCCCAAGAGTCCATATCGACGGGGTTGTTTGGCACCTCGATGTCGGCTCATCGCATCCTGGGGCTGGAGCAGGTCCCAAGGGTTTGGCTGTTCGCCAATTAAAGCGGTACGTGAGCTGGGTTCAGAACGTCGTGAGACAGTTCGGTCCCTATCTGCCGTGGGTGTAGGAATATTGATGGGATCTGCCCCTAGTACGAGAGGACCGGGGTGGACGTATCTCTGGTGGACCTGTTGTCGTGCCAACGGCATAGCAGGGTAGCTATATACGGAATGGATAACCGCTGAAAGCATCTAAGCGGGAAACCAACCCAAAAACGAGTATTCCCTGAGAGTCGTGGAAGACTACCACGTTGATAGGCTGGGTGTGGAAGCGCAGTAATGTGTGAAGCTTACCAGTACTAATAGCTCGATCGGCTTGATCGTTCTCATTGCTTGTGCTCATCGAACGAAGTTCGATGAAATGTTTTGTCCTGACGCTGTCGCAGCTTACGCTGCTTCGCTCCGGACGGGCCGTGCCATAAGGCGCGACGGCCACTTGGCCTTGCGGAGTTCGCGCTCCGTGTCCGTAACCAAAACAAAAGACGTGTTCAAAGACAAAGGGACTAGCCTCCCGCCAGCTTCTCAATCAACTTGCCCATGTCGCCATGGGCAATGTTGCGCTTTGCCGACCTGGTGGTCATGGCGGGGCGGCTGCACCCGTTCCCATTCCGAACACGGCCGTGAAACGCCCCAGCGCCGATGGTACTTCGTCTCAAGACGCGGGAGAGTAGGTCGCTGCCAGGTCTGCAAAGCGCAACTCATATCTTCTCATTTACAACCTCAGAACACCGGGCCGCTCTCAGCGGCCCTTTTTGCTTTCCGCCATGAGACAATCCCCTCATGGCCTGTCGCGGGGTGGAGCAGCCCGGTAGCTCGTCAGGCTCATAACCTGAAGGTCGCAGGTTCAAATCCTGCCCCCGCAACCAAATTCCAGATTATAAAGCTCATCAGTCGCTGGCGCGAAAGCGTCGCTTCTGAACCGCGCCGGGTTTGCCGGAGGCCGTTTGGTTTAAGTTATGCGGCTATAGCTGGCTCGTCCAGCATGGCGTAATACTGCTCCTCGGCTTCGGCCGGCGGAATGTTTCCGATGGGCTCCAGAAGCCTTCGATGGCTGAACCAGTCGACCCATTCCAGCGTAGCGAATTCAACGGCTTCGAAGCTGCGCCACGGTCCTCGTCGATGGATGACTTCGGCCTTGTAAAGGCCGTTGATCGTTTCGGCGAGCGCGTTGTCGTAGCTGTCGCCGACGCTTCCGACGGAAGGTTCGATGCCTGCTTCGGCCAGCCGCTCGGAATACTTGATAGACACGTATTGAACTCCTCTGTCCGAATGATGGATCAAGCCGCCGCCATGAACGGGACGTCGATCATGGAGTGCCTGTTCCAAGGCATCAAGGACAAACCCGGCGTGCGCCGTTCGGCTGACACGCCAGCCGACGATGCGGCGGGCGAACGCGTCGATGACAAAGGCGACGTAGACGAAGCCCTGCCAAGTGGCCACATACGTAAAATCGCTCACCCAGAGCCTGTTCGGCGCGGGAGCCCTGAACTGACGGTTTACGCGGTCGAGCGGACTGGGAGCGGTTTTGTCTGGGAACGTCGTCCTGATCGGTTTGCCTCGGATAATGCCCTGAAGTCCCATCGACCTCATGAGCCGAGCGACAGTGCATCTGGCAACGTCGAAGCCGTCCCGCTTCAATTGCCGCCAAACCTTGCGCACTCCATAGACCCGGAAGTTCGCCTCGAAGACACGGCGTATCTCGATCTTCAACGCGATGTCGCTCCGGGCGCGGACCGACAGGCGATCCACGTCCAGGCGCTTGGCGACATTCTCGTAGTAGGTTGACGGGGCAATCGGCAACAATCTGCAGATCGGCTCGACCCCGAACGCCACACGGTGTTCGTCGATAAAGGAAATCATCGCTTCAGTGGGCGGTCGAGCTCCGCCATCGCAAAATAAGCAGACGCCTTGCGCAATATCTCATTGGCTTGACGACGCTCCCTGTACTCCCGCTCCAGAGCCTTCATCTTCTCGGCCATATCGCTCGGAATGCCTGGCCGCGAACCGATGTCTACTTCGGCGATCTTAACCCATTGAGCGTCTGTGCCGTACAGCCGATCTTGGCGGCTATCGAGGAAACCGCCGCCCACCGCGACGGATGCTCGCCTTCGTGATCCAAAACCATCCGCACAGCGCGTGCACGGACTTCGGGTGAAAACTTGTTCGTTGTCTTGCTCATGTCGGCTCCACTTTCTCAGAAGTTGGAGCCTCCGGCAAACCCGGCGCGGTTCACTTTCATGTCCTGGTCCTCTGATTAGGCCAGAACGAACTTCAAACTGGATTAGATCGCGGGGCAAGTTCAAGCAGTAGCTTGTCCCCATTCACAAACCAGGCGACATCGTCATCATGGACAATCTCGGGAGCCACAAATCCGCAGCCGCGCAAAAGACCATCAAGGCCGCAGGCGCAAGGCTCTGGTTCCTGCCGCCCTATTCCCCCGATCTCGATCCGACCGAGCAGACCTTCGCCAAGATCAAGCACTGGATGCGACATGCTCAGAAGCGCACCCTGGAAGATACATGGCGACAGGTCTGAGCCCTTGTCGCCACCATCAAACCCCAGGAATGCAGCAATTACTTCGCAAACGCTGGCTACGCTTCCGTCAAAACATGAAACGCCCTAGTAGTGAAATCGAGGCTTGTTTCCGATGGCACTGTGCAATTGCGCAGAAACTAGGCCAAGCGGCCGCTTGCAATCCTTGCTAACAGTCCCAACCATGTTAAATAGCTGCTTCATGCAATAGAGAAAAAATCTTCTGATGGCTTCGCAATCCGAACCAGACACGACACAAAGCGTCGACAGCAATGCTATTGGCATGACAGACCGCATGATGGAGAACGCCAAGCGGACAAGCGATTTTCTCAAGTCGCTTTCCCATCCGCTCAGGCTGGTGATCCTGTGCCGGCTGGTCGAAGGCGAGGCCAATGTCGGCGATTTGGAAGCCAAGGCGGGCCTGCCGCAGGCGGTTGTGTCGAAACAACTCGCCAACCTGCGGGCCGCCGGTCTGGTCGAATTCCGGCGTGAAGGCCGTGAGATCCACTATTCCCTGTCGCATGACCACACCCGGCGCATCCTGATGGCCCTGTATGATGAGTTTTGCGACGACGACTGCTAAGCCGTCGCCGCACTTAATCGGCATGGATCAGTTTGTGTTCCTGATCAGGAATATGTAGGTGTCGCCCTCGGTGCGCGATTCCACCAGCTCGTTGCCGGTGGCCCGGCAAAAGGCTTCGAAATCCTTGACAGCGCCCGGGTCCGTGGCCAGCACCTCCAGTGTTCCCCCCGACGGCACCTCTTTCAGTGCCTTCTTTGCCTTGAGGATTGGCAACGGGCAGTTCAACCCCTTTGCATCAAGCAACTGGTCAGCCATGTGTTTCTCCTTCCGGGCTGTCTGCCCGTGTTCAGGTTGTTACCGGTTTCGGCGTCAGAATTTTCGGGTCCAGCTTGCCAACAACTGCACCTGATGCATGTTGAGCGTGATGCTGCGCCCAGGGTTGGGTCCGCCAGGGGTGATTTCGATACCCGAAACTGTCGATGACGGCACATACATGCCGGAGAATTCGATCGTATCGCGCTCCGATATCTTGTAGGCCGCGCCGGCGGTGAGATGGTGCTGGGTGACGCCCGGCGCCAGAATGTTCATGGTCACATGCGAACCGGAAATCGGATTCTCGCTGTAGGCGTAGCCGGCCCGGAAGGTCCAGGTGTCGTTTGCCCGCCATTCCGCGCCGACCTTGAAAACGTCCACGTCAGTCCATCCGAAACCTGGGCCACCGGCACTTCCGAAGGGAGCCGCCGCAGTCGTCGAATTGGAGATCGCCGGAATGCTGCCATAGAAGATGTGCTGGTAGTCCAGCATCAAGGTGAGGTTTTCCGCCGGATCAAACGCCACGCCCGCAGTGATCGAAGCGGGAATGTCAAAGCTGCCTCGCCCGGCAAACAATCCAGCATATTTGTCAAACCTGGACATATACATCTTTGTCTGACCCGACAGCCCGAACCGCAGTCCCGGCATGGCTTCCCATTCGATGCCGCCGCGAAGCCCGGCGCCGATCGAAACGTCATAGCCATTGTTGGTCAGGTTTGCCGGATCGGCGGAAAACGCGGAAAATGCGCCAAGCCCGTAAGCCTTGAACAATTGTACCGCCATGGTCGGCGCAATGCCGATCTTCAGGGAGCCGAACCGGCGGGCATAATCCACCGAGATGAAGGCCTGCATCAGGTCGACGCCCGCAGCGCCGCCGCAAAAGACGCCCGATCCCGGGCCGCAGGCCGGATTGGCCATGTTGGCGTAGCTCGTGTTCATGCCGCCATTGCCGTAGACGGTGAAGCCGAGCGTCGAGTCCGCATCAAGCGGATGGATATAGGCGAAATTCGGCATGACGAAAAAGTTCTTGCCGCTGTCCACGGAGCCTCCGGTGACAAATCCGGCGCCAGTGGCGTCATAGCCGCGATACGGCATGAAGATCGCGCCGCCAATCTGCATCTGACGGTCAAGGCCGGCTATGCCCGCAGGATTAAGCGACTGGGCCATGGCGTCCCTGGAATCGGCAACACCGGCGCCGCCCGTTGCCGATTGGCGGGCGCCGAAACCCACCTGAAAATATCCGTCAGTGGCCTTTGCCGGCGTCACAGCCGCTGCGGTGGCGACCAGTGATCCGAGCAGTATCCCGCGAATGCTCATCTGAATTTGCCTGTTCATTGATTTCCGTCCCCCATTTTTTGGTTCCGCCAGAGCGGATCTTGTTGGCATGGTCTTGCAAGTCTCGCTGGGGCACCACCCCAACACTCAGATGTAGAGATTGATGTCGCTCTTCGATGCCACCTCGATATAGCTGGCGGCGCCGCCGATCGAAGGGCCATCGATCATGTCCTCGCGCTTGTATTCGAACAGATCCATCGTCATCTGGCATGCGATCATGTTGACGTCGGCCTCGATCGCCAGGTCGCGAAGCTCGGGAATGGAGGCCACGCCCTTCTTCTTGATCAGGTTCTTCATCATCGCGGTGGCCATGCCGTCCACTCCGGGCAGCGCCGACATGATGTTCGGCAATGCCATGTGCATGCCCATCATCGGCATTTCCATGGCCGGATTCCCGAGCGTCGAGATCTTCAGGTTCAAGTCCTTCTTGAGAAGGGCCAGACCGTAGAACGTGAAGAACATCGTCACCTCCAGCCCCATGGCTGCAGCCGTGGTGGCAAGGATAAAGGGCGGATAGGCCCAATCCAGTGTCCCCTTGGTGACAATGATGGACATGGATTTCGCATTCGTTTCTGAACCCATTACAGTCTCCTCCCGACGCTTTTCGCGTCTTAATCAGTCATCACACGTGCATCAGGCGCACCCAACAAATTCGTCAGCAGCCATTTTCGCTTCATACGGGGCCGCGACAGCGTTGCCTGGTGTCAGCACACTTGCGGCGGCTCCCATGTCGACCGGCTTGATCTTGACCATCCAGCCCTCGCCATAGCTGTCGCTGTTGGCGAGCTTCGGGTTTCCGCTCAAATTGTCATTGACGGCGATGATTTCGGCATCAAAGCCGAGTTTGGCCGGGCCGACCCACTTGCCGGATTCCACGGTCGCGCAGGACTTGCCTGCAGCGATGGTCTTGCCGGCCTTCTTCGGGGTGAAAGCCACCAACTGGCCGGCCATGCCGGTGGCAATCATGGTCATGCCGACGGTGAAGGTCTCGTCACCATTGTCGCGATACCAAAGATTGTTGCCGACATCATAGAGAAGATCTTCGGGAAGATCGCAGCCTCTTACAACTGGCATTGGCCGTCTCCTTTCACAGGGTTTCGCTCATGGTCGACAAGGCTTCTGCCTGCCTGACCGGACGGGATGAACAACAGAAATCGCCGAGGCCGGCGTTTTCCAGCTTGCCGCCGACAAACAAGGCCAGATGCCGCGCCACCATCGCGCCGAGGCGAATGGTGCGGGCAATATCGGCGGCTCCGGTGTCATGGCGGATCAGGTTGTGATGATAGACCACCTCCCTGCAGGTCTCCCTGCAGGCATTGAAAGAGGGGGTCCCGCGTGCGGCCTGGCGGTGCAATGCCAGCATTCGGAAACCCTCGACCTTGCTCTCGGTGGGCGCATTGTCGTGTGCATTGTGCCAGGCAAGGAGCACGGCCTCTCCCATGGCGAGCAATCTGTCTGCAATGCCGGCGGCTTCCGCCTCAAGCTTCGCATCCGGTGCTGCGATCAGCCGATCAGTCTCGGCCAGCACATCCGCGATCGGCAGGGTCTGCGCCTCGTTCATCCGAGCCCCTTTTCCTTGATCAGCGGCATCGCATCGGAAAAATTCTCGTGTACGCCGACGGTTCTCGGAGAAAGACCCATCGCCATGCCCAGCAACTGGGTGAAATAGAGGATCTTCACGCTGGTCTTGCGTCCGAGCACCTTCTCCGCACGGACCTGGTGCATTTCCAGCCCGGTGTGGCAGGTAGGGCATTCAGTTGCGATCACGTCCGCGCCGCAGGCTTCGGCGGTCGTCAGCAGATTGAGCACCAGCTTGGTCGACGTATCGCAGTCCGACAGCGCGTGCGCTCCGCCGCAGCAAGCCGTCTTGAGCGGATAATCGACATTTTCTGCGCCGGCCGCAGCCAGCAGATCATCCATGAAATGTGGCTTGGACGTTGATTCCGAGCCCTCGCCGTTGTCCTTTTCAGGAAAGATATGGCGCGGGCGGGTGTACATGCAGCCATAATAATTGGCCACCTTGAGACCCTTGAGCGAGTTCGTCACGCGCTCGGCCAGGCCCTCTTCGCCAATGGAGTGCTTGATCCAGTCGAGCGCATGGATGGTCTCGACCTTGCCCGGCTCGTAAGTCTTGTGGCCGGCCTTTTCGCTCAGCCGGGAATTGACGTCGCGCGAGCCTTCATCCTTGGCAAGGTCATACTCGGCCTTCTTGAGATTGTGGTAGCAGCCATTGCACGGCGCCATCACTGTTTCGAAGCCCATCTTTTCGGCGATCGAGAGGTTGCGCGCCGAGAGATAGGTCTGGATTTTCGGATCGATGTTCTTGACCTCCATCGCGCCGCAGCAATTCCAGTCCTTGATCTCCACCAGATCGAGTCCGAGTTTCTTGCCGACCGCCTTGGTGGAGCGGTTGTAGGCGTGGCCGGTTCCCTCAAGGGCGCAACCGGGGTAGTACGCAACTTTCTTGTATTTCCCGGCCATCATTCGGCTCCCTTCGCATCGAGTCCAAGCGCCTTGCGGTTGGCGGTTTCGACTTCCTCGACATATTCATGGATCGCCGCGCGCGCCTTGATCCATCCCTTTGTGCGGGGACGGAAGACCGTCGCGAGGCCGAGCCGCATCAGGTAGAAAACCGGGAAGCGCCGGACGAGACCCATCACCAGCGCGACCAGCCAGGGCTGAGTGAGCGGCTGGCCGGTCCGCTTCATGAATTGACGCAGGACCAGCCCGTCCTCGATCTTGCCGGTGTCGAAAACCTGCTGCGAGAAGGCTTCGTCGAAAACCATCGATGGTTTCTTCTTGGTGTGCCCCTTGAGCTCGAGCCAATGCGCCGTCGCCTTCATGACGCCTTCGGGGTTCACATCGCGCGGGCAGGCATAGGTGCACTTGTTGCAGCTCACGCACTGCCAGATGATGTCCTTGTCACGCACCAGTTCCTCCTCCATGCCCAGACGGATGAGGTAGATCCAGAACCTGGGATTGAAGTCGGGATTGATGGCGTTGACCGTGCATGCATTGGTGCAGGAGCCGCATTGCCAGCAGCGCGAAATATGCTCACCGCCGGCAAGTGCCTCGATTTCGTCCTGCATGTTTTCATTATAATCGCTGAGCGCGCGGCTCTCGATAAAGGTGCTCCAGTGGCCGGAGACATCCACTCCGTCGATCACCAGATTTTCGTGTTCGACAAGGTTTTCGGGCCGAATCAGTGATTTTTCGTGGATGGGCATCAGGATGGCTCCATCTGTGCGACCTGACGGGGTTCTCCAAGCACGTGCGCGGTTCCATCGATGAGCTTGAGACGCGTGCGGCCCGTTTCAGTGTTCACGGCGTCAAGGCCGAGCATGCGACGGGTATGCGCCATCGGGTCACCAGACGTGGTAAAATCAGATCTCAGATACTGGCCGCCGCGGTCGTTGATGTAGCCCGCGTAAACATGCGCCATGAGCAGGTCGCTGTAGAAAGGGAGATCGCGGAAAAAGCCATTGTCCTTGAGGAAGTCCTCCAACTCGCCGGACAAGGTCGCAAAAGTTGCATAATCGTCCGCCGCATCAATCCGGGCCGTGTCGACATCGTCGGCAAACCATATTTCCCGCAACACGCCCGTCCCGACGCCACGATCCCAGACCCACCGAGTCATCAGCGGATAGCGATCAGGCGCAATGAAATGCAGGATTTCCGCTCCGAGGTCGCGCGCCCAGCGGTGCTCGCGGTCTTCGGGAAACGCTCCCGCATACGCGGCAAGCCGTGCATCGGCGGTTGTCAGATCTGACCAGCCGTCAAGCAGAGCCGCGATCCGCTGCCGCAACGTTTCGAAACGGTTTGCTGCAAGCCACGGCCCGATCCGGCGCCGCACCGGGGTAATGAAGGAGGCAAGATCCAGAAATTCGGCTTCTTCCATGTCGCCGACCCGGCCCTTGCCGAGGATTTCCTCGAAGAGCGAAGCCTTGAGCGCCAGCGCCCCGACATAGCGTTCAACGCCGCCGGTCGGCTCGGCCGACTCGATCAGGTTTTCCAGCGCCTTGCGCAGCCGCGGCCCGGAGAGGTCGAGGATTACGTCCGGTTTCACCGGCGCCGGCTCGGATTTGCGGATCAGCCGAAACATTATTCCGCCGCCTCCATGACTGAAGCGCGCAACATGTTCAGCGCGGCCATGGCGGCGGCCTGGGCCTGGGCGATGGAATCATCGATGGTTTCCGGCCCGGTCGCCGCCCCGGCGACAAACACGCCCGGTCGCGATGTTTCGCCCATGTGCAGATAGGCCGACGGCTTTTCGACAAATCCGTATTTGTTGAGCTTGACGTCGAACACCGCCGAGATGGTCATGTTGTCGACATTGGGATCCATGCCGATCGCATGCACGACCATGTCGAAAGGGATCGAAATCGGGCGCTTGACTAGCGTATCCTCGCCCTTGACCAGAAGCCGCTTGCCATCGGAGGTGACCTCGGCGATGCGGGCCTTGATATACTTCACCTTGTGAGTTTCCTGGCTCTCCCAGTAATAGGGACCCTCGAGAAGACCGAAGGTACGGATATCCATGTAGTAGATGTAGACATTGCTGTTGGGCAACGATTCACGGATTTCCATGGCGATATTGGCCGAGACGGTGCAGCAGATCTTGGAGCACCATTCGCGTCCGATCTGGCGATCGCGAGAACCGACGCACAGCAGGATCGCCACCCGGTCCGGCGCACGGCCGTCGGACGGGCATTTGACGCCGGCTCCCGAAGATAGCATCTGTTCGACCTGGACCGTGGTCACCACGTCTGGATAGGTGCCAAATCCCCATTCGGGCTTGTTGACGCTGTCAAAATGCGTGAACCCGGTTGTCAGGATCGCGGCGCCCGCCTCGATCCTGCCGCCATCCTTGAGCATCGCTGTGAAGTTGCCGGGTTCGCCGCTGAAGCTGGCGACCGTTGTATTGAGATGGACATCGACCAGTTTGTTGCGGTCGACGCGGCTCACCATGCCGCCGATGGCGTCGCTGGCCCATTCATGCGACGGCACCAGCTTGGCGTAACCCGACAGGATCGGCGCGCCGCCCAGCCTGTCGGCCTTGTCGACGATGACAGCACTGTGGCCTGAGGAAGCGACGGCATGAGCCGCGGACAAACCGGCGGGACCGCCGCCGACAATGAGAACCGGCTTGCTCATTTTGCCTCCCCTGCAAGGGCTTTGGGCTTCACATACCCGGGACCGGAGGTGATGGCGCGCTTGGGATCGTAAAGCGTCTCGATCCGTCCGGCCTTGACCTCCTCGAGATATCCTTCGAACTCGGCCTTCGCCTTCTCCCAGTCGATGCCCATTTTCTCGAGCAACGTCTCGAACGGCGAGGCATGCCAGTGAAGCTGGGCGAGTTTGTAGGGATGGGCGCCAAGCGTAAGCGCCGCGAACTGGCAATCGGCCATGACCGGAAGCGCATAGACCTTGCCGACCGCCTTTCCGATCCACTGGTTCTTGTCCAGCGTGGTGATGCATCCGGTGTCGTGACCGACCATCACGTCGGCACGGGCTTCCTCGACGGCAACCTTGATCTTGCGGTCGATGGCGAACGAACGGGTGAACTCACGCTCGCCGATGATGTGGCGGAAACCGAAGCCGCAGCAATCATACCAGGTCGAGTAGTCGATCACCTGCGCGCCCATCGTGTCCAACAGGCCGGTGGTGACGGCCACGCGGTTGCCGCCCAGCACCGTCTCGTCATAAATCACATCTTCGGGCACCATTTTGTAGACATGGCAGGCAGGATGGACGGTTGCGCGGATGTTGCTGACATCCACCACCTGATGCTCCTTGAGCCGATGGCGCATGACATGCAGCCATTCCGAGTAGTGCACGATCTCCTCGGGGATCAGCAGTTTGTCGTCGACCAGGCGACCGAGCTTGCCAAGGATCTTCTTCACCTCGGCCCGCAACTCCGCCGAATGCATCAGGAAAATCCGCATTTCCTTGTAGTTGCCAAAGGAAGTGCCGCAGTGGACCAGGGGGAAATAGGTGCCTGCGGGCAGACCTTGCGATTTCGATGACACATAGGCCTGATGAAAGTTGCGCAGGAACACGGCGGCCAGCGACACCACATTGCCAATGCCGGAACCGTGGTAGTTCCAGGCCGTGCAGGAGGTCTGGTCGGTCTCGTCGAGATAGGTGATATCCAGCTTGTTCATCAGCCATAGCACGGAACTCGGATAGCCGGGTATATTGCCGCACTGGCCGCAGGATTTGTGATGCCACAGATTGTTGGTCGGGATCTTCTTGTCCCAGCCATAGAGCGTCTTGGCCATCACCGGCTCATGGACATCGGACACCCGGTGGACGAGGATTTCCCCTTCCTTCTCGAGTTGCCACATGATGTCGCGAACGTCCTCCTTGCGTTCCTTGCCGGTTAGCAGCGCGCGCTTGTCGATCCTGGCCTCGACCCAGTCGGTTGCGCGCCGTGCTTCATCCGGTGTCAGATTGCTTGCCTGCCATTCCGCGCCGAAACCGCCGAAAGCGCCGGTCGGTCCACGTTCATTGCCAGTTCCGTTTGCCATGCCTTCCTCCTCCAAGGTCCGCGCCTGAACAGATGTCCGTCTCAGTCGTCGTCCTCGTCTTCCTGTTCCTCAAGCCATTCTTCCCATTCCTCGCGCTTCTCCTCCATCACGTCGGAGACCACATCGAAGAGGTTTTCATCCACCGTTTCGAGCTGATCGAGAACGCCTGTGGCTTCCCAGATTGTGTAGAGTTCCACCGAGGTCTTCAGATTGACCTCCCAGGCGGTATCGAGCGTATGCATGGTCGGCATCGGGATCGCTTTGCGCAGGATATTGAGCGGCGCTTCGATGCGGCTTACATTCGGCCCCCAGTCGGGGAAGGCTTCCTTGGTGATCATGTTGGGAGCAAGTTGGTTTCCCGTGGAGATCACCTTGAGCAGCACGCGCGAGAATGGCCGGAGCACTTCCTTGGCCGATTCCATGCCATGCTTGATGGCCACTTCGCGCATGATCATGACCAGGCCACCGGGCGAATTTTCGAACGGGCAGCGCGCGGCGCAGGTGTAGCACTGGGCACAGGCCCAGATCTTCTCCTGCATGGCATCGTAAATGCCTTCGAGATTTTCCGTCCATAACAACTGGACGATCTCGCGCGGGGAATAGTCGTAATAATGTGCGGATGGGCAGGTCGCCGTGCAGATGCCGCAGTTCAGGCAGCCGTGGATCTCGTGGTCGTAAACCGCGTGTCCCCGGATATCCTCGAAGATTTCCTCAAGCTTCTCCCGCGCCACCACCGGCGCTTCGGTAAACGGATCGCTGATTTGTGGGTGTGCGGTCAAATAACCCTCCAGGCGCTGACCAGGAAAACGACCTCTAGTATGTGAGAACCTTGGCGTCGTCGTTTTCCATGATTTCCTCAATCACCTTGGCTCCGCCGACGATTCCCTCACATTCCGGGATAAGGTCGTCTTCGGTCATGTCGAACAGGTCGAGATTGGGGGAGCAGCAGTAGAATTTCGCACCGGCTTCGTGCGCATCCTTGATGAAGTCATAGACGGTCTTGGGCGATCCAGGCTTCACGACGAGTTTCTCCGCCACGCCTTTCTTCATCAGTTGCCCTGCGGTCGCCGTGCAGATCACGTCAACCTCATAGTCCATGGCTGCTGCCACTGTGGCTTGAAAGAAAGGCGCACCCAGTTCCTCGCCATTGCGCGGATCCGTGTTGACCATAACGATGATTAGTTTGCTCGCCACCATTCGCTCCTCAACTCAATGGCACCCCGGGTAGAACTCCTCAATTCGACCCTGAGCATCGGAGCACGATACATTCCAAAAAAGGAATATGCAAACTGGAAAACGCAATCAGCCGAACTGACGGTCCGGCGCGACAGACATCACATCAATCCGGTGTGATCCACCAGGCCGACCATCAGCCCTGTGAGGCATTGCGCGATTTCCGCCTGTGCAGCCCCCAGCGCTTCCAGCGCCTCGACCGTATTGTCAGGGGTCTCGGTGAATTCCATCACCAGATCTTCGGCCATTCCTCGCTTCATGCCCGGATGTCCCAGAACACCGATAGAATTGGTGCTGACGGTAAAAATGAGCGGCTTGCCGTCGGCATCTATGGACAGGATTTCGGCATCCGGTGGCAGGACCGGGCGATCCCGCAGGTAGGAAGCCAGCGGAAAGGATCGCGGCAACAGGCCGCCCAGATGATCCGGACCGGTGGCCAGCGCCTGTTCCACCTTGAACCGCAGCGGCGCTTCCTCCGCGCCGCCGCCAGCGGCCACCGACAGCACGATGGCGCCCAGGCCGAAGCCGATAACCGGCAGGCCGGCTTCGAGAAAACTCGCTGCCAGCCTCAGTTCCGCACCCAGACAAGGCAGCAGGTGACCGCTGACAATGCCGTAAGGCCCGCCGCCCAGTAACACCAGGCCATCATAGCCCTCGACCGTCCCCGGCAGTGTACCGCCGGCGGCAAAGGGGCGATGGTAGGTGAAGCGGATATTGCGACCTTCCAGATGGTCCTCGATCAGACCGAGGTATTCCGTCTCGGTATGCTGGATGACACAGAGTTGCTTCACGCTTGCCTCACCACGGAGAATGCGGAATCGAATTCCGCCACGTTCCGTTGCTCAGTTGGAGGTTTCGGCAGCAGCCATGACGGCCGTGGCGAGATCGGCGCCGGAGACGCCCGGCATTTCGATTTGAAGCGCCTTCATCGCCGCCTCCGCCGCCTCCGCAATGGCATCCTTGGATAACTTGACTCCGGTTAGCTCCGTAGCGAGACGATCGACGCCGTCCGGTGGCAGACACGTGAAATCACCGGAAATCATCAGATTGCCGATCTTGCCGTCGCGACCGAGCAGATGCACACGAATCAGTCCGCCAGGCGCCTTGTGCATGCTTTCGGTCAGATGCGTTCCCTCGGAAATCTTCACTCCGAGCTCGACCAGCTTACGGCCCTGCAGATTGGTCCAGGCGGGATCCGTCAAGACAACTTCGGCGCGTTCGATCGCCGCCCATTCCTCCGCTGTCGGCTGGTCCTCGACCGGCTCCACGCCCAGCACATCGGCGCAGTTGGCCAGAAACAGCGCCTTCAGCTTCGCCCGTTCAGGCGGCGCCGGCAACTCCTTGGCCATGGTTGTCATATAGTCGTCCAGCGTCTGGCGCAGCTTGTCGCGGAATTTCTCGCTTGGCACTTTCAGGCACCGGGCCATGGTGGCTGTGTCGAAGTCATACATGAAACTGCCCACCATCAAGGTGGCCTCGCCGATGCTGGCCGCACCTGTGCCGCCGATCTTGCGGCCGTCGACTTGAATGTCATTGATCGGGCGGTAACTGGCATTCACCCCGAGAGCCTGATAGGTGCGCACCACCGGCTCGATGAACATCGGATAGAGGTTGACCGCGAATTCGGGAACCTTTCGGCGCGGATAGATGAAGTGGGTGAAAAGCTGGTTCTCGTCGAGATAGACCGCTCCGCCGCCCACATGCCGCCGATAGATCGGAAGACCCTTTTCGGCGCAGAATGCCTCGTCCACTTCCTTCCCGATTTCCTGGTGCATACCCACACAGACATAGGGCGTTTCGGGCGATACCAGGCACAAAACCGGATCGCTTGTCTCTGTAATCGTCTCCGCAATGCCGTGGTAAACTGCCTGGCTGCGAAGTGCCGAAACACGATGGAAATCAAAGACCCTGAGTTTCATGTTGCTCCCCCGATGTACGCTGCCTTTATCCGCGAACGATCCGTCGCGTAGAATAAAATACATACCAAAAACGGCATGCGCCAGCCTTTCCTCTGGTTGAAGCGGAGAATGTTCCATCTCGCAGGGCCATCAGGCAATTGTGAACCAGTCTCAGTCTCCCCAAATTGGTCATCCATCGGGCCACAGCAGAAAGTTGAGTTTCGTCGATGTGCAAATCGTTATTCCCCGATCCGCGTAAAGGGGAGGGGGCGCTTCCGTTTGTCCGTTCGTCAGCTTCGAATATCTGGAATGCTTACCGGTCAGCGTTGCTCATTCAGATTACAGCATTGCCCAATTGCTGCATAAAGCCAGAGGTTTGAAATGCGTTTGGCGCCAAGCCTGCTCGCCTTCCTCCAATAGCTTTGGTACAGAGCCAACCAGCAAGAACAGACGCAGCTGAGCGGAGGGAAAGGGCTGGAGCCGATTGCCCGCACACAGCTTTACCTGCCTGCATTCGTAATCCCGCTGTCCTGTCCGACGCCCGCCGGCACCGATCGTGTCCCGGTGCGTGGTGTAGCTGGGTTTCATAGCCATCGGTGTTTTCCGGTAAGGTCGGGTTGTTCAAAGACCAACCTGGAGGTCACCACCGATGACCGACGAGACAATGAACCTGCGCCTGCTTGTTGAGCGGCGGTCGCGTTGTCTGCGTCGCCGTCATTATCGCGGTGGTCGTCAACACCGATGGAAGTCGTGAAGTGCTGGGCATTGAAATCGGCACATCCGAGGCCGAGCCGATCCGGACCGAGTTCCTGCGCAAGCTGACACGGCGCGGCCTCAGCGGCGTCAAGCTGGTGATCTCCGATGCGCATGAAGGCATCAAGGCCGCCGTCTCCAAGGTGGCCAACGCCACCTGGTAGCGCTGCCAGGTCCATTTTATGCGCAATGCCCTGGCGCATGCCGGAAAGAGCGGCAGGCGGGTGGTCTCTGCCATCATCGCCACCGCCTTTGCGCAGGATACTCCATAAGCCGCCAGCCAACAGTGGCGCAGCGTCGCCAACCAGATCAGGCTGAAGGTGCCGAACCTCGCCATCATCATGGATGATGCCGAACCTGATGTGCTTGCCTACATGACCTTCCCGAAGGAGCACAGAGCCAAGCTCCATAGCACCAACCCTATCGAGCGCCTCAATGGCGAGATCAAGCGCCGAACCGATGTCGTCGGCATCTTTCCCAATGACGACGCCATCGTCTGGCACGGAGGCGCGATCCAGCTCGAACAGAACGACGAATGGGCGGTCCAACGCGCTTGCTACATGACACTGGAAACGATCGGTTAAATGAGCGATGATCCCCTCATCAGCCTGCCTGCCGTGGCACGCTGATATCCCCTTCCGGCCAAGCCCGGAAAGACGCCGTGGATGCCAAAAGCCACACCACCCCATGGGGGCACGATCAGGGCCGAGGAAAGATCGTCCTTCTTCAAGTCCGCGTCATCGGCGCGGTATAGGGAACCTCACCACCAAAACTGCACCAGAGCCAAATCTCAATGGAGTTTGACAGCCGGCAGTAATCCTTAAAACATCACGCGTGCAAGAGAATCCGAATGGACTACGCCCACCCGGCGGTCTCCTGCACGCGGCATAGGCGGCCGACATTTACGTTACCATCCGGCCGGTTTTTACTCGCCATCGGCAAGCATAGCTGTTTTCGAAGCATTTTTACCACGCGACGGGCACAATCCCCGGCCTCACGGAGTTCACTTCTTTCTGAATGCGATCAAGGACCGCGACCAACTCCCGCTGTTCTTCAGCGGTAGCCTGCCCCTTCCGAAGCATATCCTTCAAGCCCATAAATGTCTTGTCGCTTTCTTTTTGCTGTGCCATGAAGTCCTCCTTTGGTCACAAATATAGCAATGCGAGTGCGCATTAATCTGCACTGCGCTGCACAATATACCCCTACATAGCAGACTCTGCAACGTGGTATTGCTACCTATTGGTTATGCAAGCGAGCCAAATGCAACTGAAGATTCCAAAAGTGCCTGCAACGACATCCTGACGGTAGTGTACGGTCCTGGATTTGTGAGCAGACGCTGCAGCGATGCATGTCTGTGGACCAAATCTGTTGAACGACCTCGTCTTTTGAAAGCCTCCTCCAAAATGTCGCAAGCAACTGTGAAACAATACCCGTAGTTGCCTTGCAAAGGTCCAGCACGGTCTCACCAGTTCCCAGTGGACCTTGCTTTTGTGAGACCCCCACCGCAACAGCGATTGCGTGTTCAGCACCGCGCTCTTCACGCAGGAATACCTGGCAACGGTCGTTCTAGCCTAGCCCGACAATACAGATTTCGGTATGGTACTCTTTGTACCGCGGATATTCCTCATTGTTACAATGGATATATTTTAGATGAACTCGGTGACTGTACGGTTTGTAAGCACAGCCGAAGAACTGAACAATGTCCTGAGATCCCCCTCAGCAGTCGCTGACGGCTTCCCGGTGGTTTTGGATCGTTCTCGCAGGTCCAGCCTGAGGCGCCTCGGGTGGCATTTCGGGAGGAAGCACGTCATAACACTCGACGTCCCGGACGGAATCATATGCAAGAACGACGTCGTGGTCTGCCATGGAGTTCCGCATCTGTTTCCTTTGGCAGAAGCGTATGCGCGCGTCACAGAGCGACAGTTGTTGCCTTCCCTGGCCGGGCTCCACTGTTCACGGCCGACACACGCTGCCACCATCGTCTGCTCCATCGCCGATCCTGACGTCTACAGCGAAGTCGCAAACTTGCGGAGGAGCCTGGAAAAGCGAGACCGGGCCGCTTGGCTGGTCGGCTTCTTGTGCGCATTCGATGCCGCTGAGCTTAGCTTTCTCATGTTAAAGCAGCTTCTCCTGCTCAGTAGACCTGGAGATCAATCCGTTCTTTGGATCAATAATGTAGACATGGAGGCCCGTCCGAAGGTGGTAACCCGGTCAAATACTACCCGGGTCGGACTCAGGGCGAGCCTGCAAACCCAAATAAGCACCTTGATCATGAACGGGCATTCCAGGCCGCACTGCGGTCTGATCATAGACTCCGATCGAGTTGTTGGTGTTTGTGGCGCACGAACCCAAGCCGAGTCGGGGAAGTGTTTTGGCGGGTTTCCTTGCGCATTTAAGGACAAAATGCGGATTCATCTCCCTCGCATCAATGCTGCGAGGGTATATTTCAATGCCTGCTTTAGCGCACGGCTGGGGTCCGCCTTGTCCATCCCGCCTCAGGAGTACCTGAGTGCCGCAGCCGTCAGAGGCAGCCCTGCGCAGTACATTGGCAATTATGACGAAAATGACTACCACGAAAGTGACGTTTGGTGGTTCATCGGCCTTTCTCTTTTGGGGTTCAGTCCGGCCGCAGCAGTCCGGACTATCGAGTATACAAGATCGCGCGGCCCGCAAGAGTGGCCTCAATCCACGTGGCTCCTTGGAGATGCTTCTTCCGCGCCATGGCCCGTGGCTTTCGCGAACCTGGGAGAAGTTCGTTATCGTTCCGGATCAGCATTAATCACTTGGGTAGGACAAGGTCCCCTTGGCATCGCGCGATTAGAGGGAAGACACTGGTCTCGTATGGCACGCGACTACCGGCTTGAGGTGCGGTCGCAGGTGGAGCTTGACTATGTGGGTTTTTGCGAAGATCCGTTCGGCGACTGGTCGCTGGTGTTGGTGAAGGGGTGCGATGATCAACTCAGGGCTGATCTGCAATTGAAAATACTCAAGCGGCCGGTCGAGGGTGAAGTTGAAGACCTTCTAGGTCCCGCAGTACAGCGACTGGATTTTCTGTTGAGTTGCAGGCCCTTCTCAACCGCGCTGCAATGGTGCCGGGAGCGGCTGATCGAGGCAGCGCTTCACGTAAATCGCTACCGGTCGGAGAGGTCGCAGATCTTGAATCGGCAAGAGCATGTTCGCGCACTGAGGGCGTTAGCAGAAGACTTTTGCGAATTTCTGGACCGGAAGCTTGTTGTGCTGGCGTGCGAGCAGGCGTCGGAAAATCGATGGAACTGGGAGGAGCAGTACGTTCACCGCACGACCACAGGGCACAACGTCATAAGAACAACGAACCCCACTGATGGCAGCGCAGCCGTGCGCAGGTCGGTTTTCGACCTGGTCAATGGCCAATTGATTCGCACGCAGCTGTTTAGCGTTGACAATGGTATCGCCGCCGATCTCCCAGTCGGGCTGTTTGATGCGCATCTGGGTCCAGAGCCACCGACTTTCGATGGAGAAAGCTTTCGGGATGTCCTGATTCTGAAGTGTGTTGCGAAGCGATCTCTGAGAGTGGTGATTTCCCTTCAGGTGCAGGGGGAACAACCGGGAGGTCCGGGGCAGCTCTCGGTTGTCAACCTTGAAGCAGATCAGGTGATTGCCATTCCCTTGTCAATCACGTGCAGACCATCATTGTCTGGCTTCCGCTGGGTCAGGGTGTACTTGTCCAGCGAGGTGGGCTTTGGTTTCGTCGCTCGGCCATACATATTCAACGAATGCGGAGCCGTGCCAACGCGTGCATAGATCCGTTCGGACCTGCGCAGATTGGAATCGGGTTGGAGCCGCCTCAGCGGGATGGTGGTGTCCAGCGCACGCGCGCGCCTTGCCGCGCTTGAGCGCTCTTCGCGCATCCGTGCACCTGCCAAAGGCGCGAGACACGTTCTGATAATTGTGCCGGACCCGATCTTCCAGATCGACATAACTGAATAGTCCGCCCGTCGTGATATCGCCGTCAGCATGCATCAATACCAAATCTCACCGGATCCGATCATCTTGGCCGATGAATCGGGAACAGAGTCCTTTCAACAGCCTGTTTGTGTCTCAATCCGCTCGGCATGTTTGGCAAGAAACCGCCGCCGACCTTAGAAATTCCGGCCGGCGATGCAGGACTTTCCGCTTACCCGGTATTTGCCAGCGCAATTCGCACCAGGTCGGCCGAATTCCGTGCGCCGACCTTTTGCATGACCATGGCGCGGTGGGCGTCAACGGTTCGTGGCGAGATGCCCAACTCCTGGGCGATCTCTTTCGTTGATCGCCCGCGCACGACCAATTCGGCAATGATACTTTGCCGTCCGGTCAGGCCACCCAGCCGGCAGAGATTGGTGAAGTCTCCCGGCTCTTTGGCCATCTTCTCCGCCTGCTTGTAGTACACATTGACGATCTCGCGGACAGACTTGACGGCTTTGAGCGTGAACGGGCGTTCGATGACATCATCCGCGCCCAGTTGGAAGGCTCGCCTGGTCTCATTGATGCTTGCTGGGGAGACCATGAAGACGAGCGGCATACTGGATGCAGCCGGCCGTATCCGGCCGGCCAGTTCGAAATTGCTGTTATCGTTTAAATCCAGATCCACGAGGCAACAGGCGCCATCTATCCTGGGTGCGATGAACTCTACGGAATCAGGGTCGGAACAAATCCAAAAGAGGCCCCCAGCTTCCTTGACTATACGGGTAAGCGCGGATTCAGCGGCTAGACCTTGTGAAAAGAATAGGATTCGTGCGCCTGAGTTCGTTCCTGAGTTTTTCATGTCATGGCGAGAAACTTCGCGGTGAGCTTCAGTAAGACAAAGCGCTCGCCGGCTGTACACCATTACTTTCATGCCTCCCATTTCTACTCTAGGGAAATAAGGCATGCGCCGTGTGGGCGCTTTCCTGCATTCGCGCGTCTCCGCTGTGGCCTTGCTTTTGCGTATAGTCGCATGATCTGTGCTCCTATTCTTGCCTCGCGCGACCCCGAGGAGTCGGCCAACGGTCGGAGAGCCCGGTCCTCGCCACCAAGGTTCGGTCTCGCCCTCCACATGGTCAGTAGCCGGCGCTCCCGGGGTGATGTTTATTCTAATACCATAGGTATATTTTGTCAATAAAACGCAACTAATAATTGTATGCCATATTATTGACCAAGACCGCTCCAATCGATCAAATTGGGAGAGTCAACGTAACATTGCGCTCCTCGTACATATCGCTTATCCGGGAGGTATGCTCCGAACGAGATCAGACCATTTTGCTTCAGCGCGAACGGAATAAACGAAAGACCATGGAACAACGGCGCTTGCGGCACCGCAGAGACACCGCTTAAAATGATACCGAGATGCGCCGGAGCCTCGGCGAGATCAGCCAATCAGCTGTCCGAATTTCTCTGACGACGGGCACGTCGCCGATGGGTAAGTTCTCTGGTAATTCATTGGACGTCCGCGGGGCACCTCGCCCGATCAGCCAAGATAGGAATGCAGCATGAGCCCCGTACTTCTATTCGGCGGGACGAGCCGGGAGCGCCTCGTCTCTGTCGCCTCGGCACAAGCTCTTGCCGGCGTCTTGAGGCATGCAAGGCTATGGTTCTGGGACGCAGAGGATGCGTTTACGGAAGTTGCTCGGGACGAGCTGCTTGCTCATGAGCAGCCGTTCGAGATCTCCTTCCGTCCTGCCGGGCAGCCGTTCGCCCGAGACATAGGCTCTATGTTGGACGCAGCGAGTGCCGGTGACCACGTCCTCGTCCTGGCGCTGCACGGTGGCGATACTGAGAACGGCGTGTTCGCCGCCCGCTGTGAGGAGCGTCGTGTCCCATTCACGGGCTCCGGGGCTGCAGCCAGCCGGACCGCGTTCGAGAAGCCGAAGGCAAAGGACGTCGTGCAAGCACGCGGGCTCCACGTCGCCCCGTCATTGCAGGTAGCCAACCCCGATGAAGCATCCGACGGACGGGTTGCCGCTTGGCTCAAGCGCTACAAGCGCCTCGTGGCCAAGCCTGCCGCGGATGGGTCGAGCTGCGGGCTCCTGTTCATAGATCGAAGCGAGGACATTGCGCGCGTGACGGAGCTGGCTTCGTCCGGGATTTACCTCGTGGAGCCGTTTCTGTCCGGGGTAGAGGTGACCGTCGGAGTCGCGGAGTGGGATGGCGGTGCCGAAGCGCTGCCACCCGTCGAAATCAGGCCGGTGGCTGGCCGCGTATTTGACTACGCAGGAAAGTACCTTGGGCAAGGTGTATCCGAAATCTGCCCGGCACAGCTGCCGGCCAAGTGTTTGGAAGAGTTGAAGCGAAGCGCCCTCGTAGCACATAAGGCGCTCGGGGCGTTTGGCTATTCACGAACGGACTTCATTGTAACGGAAGAGGGGCCAATCTTCCTGGAACTGAATACGCTGCCTGGATTGACGACGACGTCTCTCTTCCCGCTCGCTCTTAAGACCGCGGGCCGGAGCCTCGAAGAGTTTCTCGGCGCCCAACAGCGGCTCGCACGCGGTCGGTACCAGCATTCATGATATCCAATTGGCACCGAGCCCGAACAAGATGGAAAAGTGCGGCGCATCGTTTTTTCGTCATCGGACGGGTCGTCATGGCAATTGCCTGAAATTGTCTTCTTATTTTTCAGAAGCCTTTATCAGCTCGCGAAGTTTACGCGAGCAGGCTCCGCATTGCGGTTGTTTGCCAAAGCAGCGATGCACCTGGGCAGGCGTCTGTGGACGCATGACACCGTTTATGCATTCAAGGATTTCGTCCGCATAAAGGTCGTTGCAGTCGCAGATTCTGATGCTGGACATGCTCGCCGCTGGCCGGCGCCCCGTTGCGCCCGATGTACCCTTAGGAAGGCCTGACCCCGGGTTGCGATGGCGAAGCATCAGCAGATCTACTTTCCTTGCGCTGCCAGTAGTGCTGACATCAGCGCCATCCTGACGAAGAGCCCGTTTCGGGCTTGCTGGAAGTACTGTGCGTTCGTCATGCCATCTATGTCTTGCTCCAGTTCGTCCGTGCGGGGACCGGGATGCAGGATCCAGACATGGGGGCCGAACCGGCGGATCAAATCGGCCGTGAGCTTGAAGTCCGGCGCCGTGGTCGCTGCGACCGGCGTGTCGGTGTGTTTGGAATGGTCGGGATGACGAACGCCGATCGTTTCGACGACATCGCAGCGAAGCAACAATTCTTGCACGTTGCCTACAATGTCGTAGCCGACACCATGCTGGCATAGCTCATTGATTGTGGCTTCGGGAACGCACGAATCCGGCGCGGGTAGAAACACGACCTCCGCAGCCCCGAGCCTCGCTAGACCGAGGGAGATCGACCGCAAGGATCGGATTTCGGGGTTGCCGATAAGCCCGATCCGCCGTCCCTCGACCCCATTCAGGAGACGGTGCATCGTCCATAGGTCGCCGAGCGCCTGCGTCGGATGCTCGTTGTACCCATCTCCAGCGTTCAGCAATGGAACCGGACTGCACGCGGCCGCGACCTTGGAAACCCCGGTCTGGAAATGCCGCAGCACCAGGAGGTCGGCAATCGCGCCAGTGAATTTGACCACGTCCTCGAGCGACTCTTGATAAAAATCGCCGGCCCGGGTCGTCTTGGGATCGCTGAACCCGATGACAGAGCAGCCAAGGGCATTTGCCGCGCCCTCAAAATTCAGCCTGGTCCTTGTGCTCGGCTGAAAGAACATGGTGGCCACCGTCTGGCCGCGATGGACCTGCCGCAGTGCCGGTTGCTCCAAACGCAGCTGGTCAGCATAGGCGAAAATTTTAAGGATCGTCTCGCGATCGAAGTCCATCATCGAGATGACATGCGGCGGCATGGCATCTGCCAGCGCGATTTTCGCAGAAGACAGTGATCCGACTGTGATCATTTTCTGCACCCATCAGAAAAGTTGGGATCCGAAATGTTCAAGCGTCCTCGCGCAGGTCCCGTGCACCCTGCAGACTTGCCGCACTCGCAAAGGTGGGGGCACGCGATGTGTTCATTTTTGATCTTCAGCGGGCCGGGCATCGGCGGGCCACGGAAGCCGGTTTCGAGTACGCCCTCCAGCATCGGTACGTCCGGGGCTTCCCAGCCCTCCAGCAACACTTGCAATTCTTCGAATGAAGACACGCCCGCCACGATCCGCGCTGATCCGGCATTGGCTTTCAGCCAGGCAATGGCGAACCTGACCCGGGCGTTGGTGTCCCCGGGGAGGAAGGCCTGCAACCGTAACGCAAAATCCCGGAGGTCCGCACGTGTTTCGGCAAGTTCCTTAAGGCGGAATAGCCAGCCTTGATGGAACGGCGCGCCGAGCCAAAGCTCGCCGATAGCGCCGGGGTCGTCTACGAAATCCTGCGCGTTCCGCCAGAGCAGGTCGAATTGCTTGGCAACGAGCACCACGTCCGGCTGCAGCACATCGGCAAGGCTTCTCAAAACGCGGGCATCGTTACCGCTGATTCCAATGCGTATACCATCTTCCATGGCGATCAGGCGGAGGAGCTGCCAAACCGCGGAATTTCGAATGACGTGGTGGGGATGCTCGAGGCTCCTTACGTCCTTGCCCCACCAAACAGGCCAATCCGCCTCGTGCACAAGGAACTGGTCAGGCCAGCCGCCCAGCCGGGCCCTTTGTAGTTGAGCCTGCTTGATCAGTTCGCCGCTCTGGACGTAGCAATGCTGGAACTCGAAATGGCCGAGCTTCGTGGAAACTTTCAGGTTTTGTTTGGCGCGGCATTCGCCGATGAACCGCTCCAGATCGCCGTCGCCGTAAAGACCGGCCGTATCGATCCATTCACCGCCCCATTCCAGGAAGCGGTCAACGATCCTGTGCCGCTCGCTTTCCGAGAGAGCCGCAAGCGAAAGTGTTCCCAGAACCAGTCGATCCCGGTCCATCGTCTCACCCGAACGCTGGCGCGGCGAGGACTGGGGCACAACGCGCGGCGTAGGACCGGATCCGCCGCGCCGCTTCGTCGAGCACGTCGTCTTCGACGCCGATGAAGAAGCGGACCCTGTTGTTCCCACGGCTCCCCGCAACCTCGCCCGGCACGCAAAGCAGATGGTAGTCATTGATAAGCACATCCGATGCGGCGCGACCATGCATCCTGGGCAGTTCGGGGAACAGATAGACCCCTCCTTGGGGGCGTTCGCATGTGACGCCCTCGATCTGGCTCAAATGTGCAAACAGCCGCTCCATTTTGTCCTCGTAGTGCTGCCGGACCTTTTCGAGATATCCGGCGAGATCGGTCGACAACGCCCTAACCGCAATCGCTTGCGAGGGGCTAGGCGGGTACATGTGTGTATAAAGTGACACGCGGCGCATGGCATCGACCGCAGCAACCGGTGCGACAGCATAACCAAGCCGAATGCCAGTCAGGGCGAAGGATTTCGAGAAGGATTGTAGCGTGATGACCCGGTCGCTCAGCGCAGCAGGCGACAAATGAGTGTTCGCGCCGAAGACGAAGGCTTCGTATTCCTCGTCGACGATGACCCAAATATCGTGCCGCTCCGCGACATCGAGGATCCCGAGAATGTCTTCTCGCAGCAATACGC
This sequence comes from Hoeflea sp. BRH_c9, assembly GCA_000961635.1. Classification (GTDB taxonomy): domain Bacteria; phylum Pseudomonadota; class Alphaproteobacteria; order Rhizobiales; family Rhizobiaceae; genus Hoeflea. The sequence continues at coordinate 29,464 of LADQ01000099.1, forward strand.
TGCCGCTCGGGTTAAGCGGCGTATTGAGCAAGATCGCTTTTGTCTTCGGCGTTAATGCGGACTCAAGCGACTCCAGGTCCGGAACTTCCCGTCCGCCGGAGCGCTTCATCGCAAAGCGTTTCGGCGTGCCGCCGGCCAGTCGTACAATTGACAGATAATGCTCCCAGCAAGGATCCTGCAAAACCACCTCGGAGCCGTGATCGATCACCGCCCGGATCGCAGTGAAAAGCGCGGACGAGCCGCCGGGCGTTACGATGATGTTCTCGGGGGTTGCCTCAATGCCATTGATCAGCTTGAGTTTCGCGACGATGGCATCAAGCAGGTCGGCATTCCCAGTAAAGCCGGAATATTTCGACCACTGTTCGATGTTCGCCCGCGTGACGGCATTTAGCACTTTGGGTGGTGGATCGAACCGAGGCTCGCCCCCGGCAAGATGCAGTGTATCCGTCCACCCTGCCTGGTTTGCAAGTTGAATGATCTGTGACACCGCCGAAAGTGGAAGGGCGTCGATTTCCCTAGAAAGCTGCATATTTGCCTCCAAGTAAAGAAACTCAGATAAAGTAAGTCGACGGCCGTTCTGATTACAACATCGTAGAAATACCAAATACGTAGGTGTTTCCATCACGTCATGCGCAATAGATCCAATTGCGCCTCTCATCAAATTCACGCAGCATGGTTCAGTGTGGATACAATGTAATTGAAATTGCATTTGTAATGAGTATCCAACGTCGACTTTGGCAACGGGAGGTGTCATGGCTAATCGAAACATAATTGTTGACATGAACGGATACAAACTATCGCGTATTTGGCATTGCTTCGGAAATTATATGCACGCGGTCGATCTTCCGACAGTATTGGCAATGCTTGACGTGTCGGAAACAAACGTGATCCCAGTCAACACTCACAATTTGTCGGCGAGTGGGGATCGCGATGATCTGCTTATAGGGTTTGGCGGTGTGACCTACGACACCTTAGCGCGCGCGAGAGATCTCAGCGGCTTCGTGCATATGCTGAACATCAATCACCAGACCTCGGCTGAAGCGGCAATCGCAAAGACGCTTTTGGCATATGAATTGCTGCCCGAGCCGGTGATCAAGATCGAGGTGCTGAACTCGGATCTGGCGACCGCCAACAATGCCCAATTGCTCAGCGCAGTTGCGTACCTGCGCAAACACGCCCGCCACCTGGCCTTGATGCCGCTGATGGCCTGCAGCGTTGAGGACGCCAAGGTCTTCATCGACCTCGGATGCCCTGTCCTCCGGGTCATGGGCACACCGATCGGCGCGGGATCTGGCATTTCAGATCCGGAAGCGTTCGGCCGAATTTGTGAGCTTGGGGTTCCGGTTGTCCTCGATGGAGGCGTCGGCTCGGTCGATCACTTTGTCCAGGCCTGCGATCTCGGCGCGCAAGGCTGTCTTGTAAACAGCATGCTGTTTACACAGTCTTCAGACCCGGTCACCGTCCTCCGCGACTTTGTCGACGGGTCGTACGAGGCGATGACCCAACTCGACGCGGCCTAGACCCAGCATGGCAAGGCATAGCAAAAATACATCTCCCCGGCGAAGCATGGAATTCGTCCGGGGGGAGGGCGTGCATTTCTGGGACAGTTGCGGCAGGCGTTACACGGATCTTTCCAGTCAAACGATGAACACGCTGCTTGGGCAGAGACATCCGGCTGTGACCGCTGCTGTCGGGCGGGAGATGGACAATTCGACATTCTCGGATCAGGACTTCGCATCACCGCTCCACGATGGCGCGCGCGATGCTCTCGCCTCGCTCTTGCCGCCGCAGCTTGAGGTTCTGAACCTGCGAATCAACGACGGCTCCAGCGCGGTTGAATGCGCCGTTAAACAGGCCCGGCGTGCGCGCGGGCGCGGCAAGATCCTGACGATAAAGGGCATCTACCTGGGTCAGAACAATCTTAGCATTCACATGCGCGGGCTCGGTGAGAGGCCAATGGACCTTCTGATGGGTGGAAGCGAAGACATCGTTTTTGCCCCGATTCCCCTGCCAGATCTCAGCGTTCCCTTCGAGTATGCGGATGCAGAAAATGGCCAAGCGCTCTCGGAACTCATCGGCATTCATGCCGACACATTGGCATGTGTCGTGCTTGATCCGATTATGGTCTCCTCGGGAGTGTTCGGCGGCCGCGGGCTTGCTTCGCTTTTGCGGAGGGCCGCTGAAGCATGTCAACGGCTCAAAGTTCCACTCATCTTCGATGAGTGTCAGACATTCGGCTGGGTGCCTGACTTCACCCTTGCCAACCACTGGGACATCCCGGTGGACATGATGGCCTTGGGCAAGGGCATCGCCGGCGGATTGCCGCTGGCGGCTTGTGCGAGCCGGCCCCAATTCGACAACCTGGATTTCGGCGACGCTGATTACACAAACGGCGGACACAATCTTTCGGTCGCGGCCTGCCACGCTACTTGCCAGTTCATTTCCCGGTCAGATGAATTAAGCCGCTTTCGGTCTGTTTGCGAGGCCATGGCGGGGATCCTCGAGGACGAAATCGGTCGGCGCAAGGGTCTACTTGCTACAAGGGGTGTCGGCCTGATCCGGTGTATCGAAATGCGGCCTGCCTTTGCCGATCCCGTTGCGTTTTGCCAGGCGCTCGCGAAACTCCTGATGGAACGCGGCATTTTCGTGCGCACCTACGGCCCGTGCATTGGGCTGAAACCGCCGAGGATCATCGAAGCGGAGCAAATTGTTGACGCGCTCGGCGAAGTCTTCGCCGCCGTCGACGATCTCAATGCCGGCAAGGCTTCAGTCCGCATCGAGGCGCCGAAACCCGACTTTTCCAAAACCACAGCATAGGGAGTAGTGCAATGAACAGGCCGCTTTTCAAGTATGCGTGCCGATACACGCCCGGCGATGGGGTGATGACCTTCTCTTATCGAGGGCGCGAGCGCGTGTTCGAGACCAAGTCGCCATTCAACGTGGCCGACGCGACCAGCCAGTGCGACGGGCGCACCGATTTTGGGCAGGCCTGCCGCTCCGCCGGGATCGGAGCCGCCGAATCCGAAAGACTGATCGAATTCCTGACCCAATATCAACTGGTGGTGGATGGCGAGACAACGCTGCGGGCCGACGGACTGCTCTCGGGGGCCGAACTGTTCTGGCGTCTCGAAAACTTGCTGCTGACGTGGAGAACGTCGCCGCCGAAAACCGTGCCCAACCTGGACCTTGATCGCAGCATTGCTGCGGGCCAAGCGCCGATTTCGGTGGTGAAAGGCTTGTTTCTGGAAATCGCGCATCTGCTGCGCTCGGTGCCGGACGAATTGGCCTGTGCGGTCGAAAGTGCGCCGCAGGGTCCGGTTCAGCAGGCGTTCATGGAATTCTACGAGGAAGAATGCAACCACGGACGGATTCTCACCGATGCACTGAGCAGTTGGTTCGACGGCAAGAAGACTATCGTCGAGTCAGTACCGCTACCCACAACGGTGGCCCGCATGCATGCCTACAAAGGATGGGCCCGGAAAGATGTGCTGCTCTACGCCACGGCGCTCATGCGCGACGAGTCCTCTGCGCTCGACGCGGAGGTGCATGAGGAGGAAGATATTTACCTCGGCATGGAGCGCCACTACGACATCCCATCCATCGTCGTGGAAAAATATCGTTGGCATGCCAATCTCGATCGGCAACTTGAGCATGGTTTCTTCCCGCTGGAAATCTTTGGTTCTGTGGATGTCGTCAGCGAACAGCGCGTTAAACAGACGGTGTCGGTGCTGCAGCAGATCGTCGAACTTCACGAACTCTTCAAATGGGGTGTCACGCAGTACTACGCGAACAACTCCGTGGACACGCGGTTTGACCGATCAGCGTCAATATTTGGCGAGGCTGGGGCCCCGGTACGCCTGAAAGCGACGGCGAGTTAACGCGTGACACCTTCCGCGCAAGGGAGCTCGAAGTCCGGCGGAAGTACTGCGTTTCGTCCAGCGATTTGCCTACGGCAGCAGGATTATTGGACATGAAGGACTGCTTCGACATCGTGATTGTGGGCGCCGGGTCGGCCGGCTGTGTGCTGGCGGCAAGACTTGCCGAAGCCGGAGTGGGCTCTGTCTGCCTGCTGGAAGCCGGCCCGCGCTCTTGGAGCCCTTTCGTGCATGTGCCGGCTGGATACTACCGGACCATGTCGGACCCCAAGATCAATTGGGGCTTTGAAACCTCCCATCAGGACAATCTGGGCGGCCGGCGCATCGCCTGTCCCAGGGGTCGGTTACTCGGCGGGTCGAGCGCTGTTAACGGGCTAATCTACATCCGCGGCCAACATGAGGACTACGATGGGTGGGAGCGCGCTGGGAACCGCGGCTGGGCTTGGGCGCAAGTTCTGCCCTACTTCAAACGTTCGGAAGACAATGCGCTGGGAGCAGACCACTACCACGGGACCGGCGGTAGCCTGGGCGTGTCACACCCGGCTATCAAGAACGATGCATGCGACGCATTCGTCGAGGCTGCGCAAAACCTTGGCGTGCCGTTCAACCCCGATTTCAACGGCGAAACGCAGGAAGGGGTCGGCTATTTCCAGCTGACCATCCGGCGTGGGCTGAGAACGCCCGCGTCGCGCTTCCTGTCATCGAGCCCAGAGCAAAAGAACATCGAACTGCGGGTCTGTTCCGACGTCGATCGGATCGGCTTCCAGAACGGCAAAGCGCGGTACGTGGAGTACCGTTTCGGCGGCCGCGCGATGCGGGTTGAAGCACGCCGTGCCGTGGTTCTCTGTGCCGGCGCTATCGGCACTCCCGCCATCCTGCAGCGTTCCGGTATCGGCCCGCGCAAGGTGCTGGCGCGCCTGGGCATCGCCCCGATCCTGATCAAGGAAGATGTCGGCCGCCACTTGCAAGACCACTATCAGGCGCGCGTGGTATTCAAATGCCTTAACAGCGCTTCACTGAATCTGGTAAGCCGCAACTACCTCTGGCGGTTGAAGGCCGGTATCGACTTCGTGATGCGGCGTTCCGGTCCCCTCACCATCGGCGCCGGGGTTGTCGGCCTGTTCGCCCGCAGCCGGCCGGACCTGGATCGGCCAGACATTCAATTCCACGTCATGCCCTTCAGCGTCGACCGACCGGGCGATCCATTCCATCCCTTCGCCGGCTTCACCGTGTCGGTATGCGAACTCCGTCCGAAAAGCCGCGGCACAGTCGAGATAGTGTCGCGTAATGCTGCGGTACCGCCTGCCATCGACCCCCAATACTTCTCGCACCCCGACGACGGGTGGGCGATTGCCAGGGGAATCCAACTGGCCCGCGACATCGCGCAGGCGAAACCTCTCAAATATCTGACCACCGGTGAGCACGAGCCCGGTCCCGGCGTCGCCGACCTGGTGGCCCTCCGCGAATACGCTGCAGCACGAGGCAGCACGATCTTCCACCCCTGCGGGACCTGCCGAATGGGGGCGGATGAGCAGGCCGTCGTGGACCACAATCTGAAGGTCAATGGGACCAGCAATCTTTGGATCGCCGACGCCTCGATCATGCCAAGCATCGTATCCGGAAACACCAATGCCGCCTGTGTCATGATCGGAGAACGCGGGGCGGAATCCATTGCCAGGGACCTGAAATCCCCTGTGTACGGACATTTTCCTGCCGAGCAACAAATCAGCGACACAGCTGTCGCCAGCGTCACCGCAACAGCAGCAACGGCCATTTCTACGCGAGTTCTATCTCGGCACGGACAGGAGGATGCAGCGACGTGAAGATCCTGCTGGTCACGTGGGACTGCGGTGGCAATATTCCCCCCTTCCTCGGCCTGGGCTCGGAGCTTGCGCGCCGCGGCCACCGGGTGTCTTGCCTGGGTCCCTCGCGTCTGCGGAAGCGACTAACCCGGGCCGAAGTCGAATTCATTGCATACGAACACGGCGCAACGTTCGATCCCACGGCCCGCCAATCCCTAACCGACTCCCAAAGGGCCTATTCCGATGTGTTCTTTGGCGATGGCATGGCTGCGGACGTGCACGCGGTTTGTGCCCGGGAAAAACCCGATTTTCTGGTAATCGATTTTTGCATGGTATCCGCCATGGCAGCCGCCGAGCGCTCTGGCCTTCCGTTCGCAATCCTGGTCCACACGCTCCCCGGATGCATATTTCCGATCTGGGATACCCGCGGATATCTGCCTCATATCAACACGGCGCGGGCGCGCTGCGGCTTGGCGCCGCTTGCCGAGAGCCAGGATCTGTGGACGCGAGGCGATCGAATCCTGGCCGTCACCGCGCGAGAACTGGATGGATTGGGATCGGGGCATCTGCCGGAAAAACTGCACTATGTCGGACCGATCTTCGAGCCGGACGGCGCCGGTGCTAATATTCGGATTCCAAACCCGCCAGCCGACGGCCGGCCCGAAGTGTTGGCGAGCTTCAGCACAACTTTCATGGAGCAAGAGCAATCGCTCGGTCAGGTTATCGCCGCGTTGTCCGGGCTGGAACTGCAGGGATGGGTCACGACCGGCCCCGCTATCGACCCCTCCATGGTCCCCGGGCACGCCAATGTCGGCGTATTCCAGTATTTGCCCCATGCCATACTGTTCCCCCGTATCGCAGCCGCGATCCTTCACGGCGGACACAGTTCGGTCGCCAAGGCGCTTTGGTTCGGCGTGCCGATGCTCTGCATGCCGCACGGCCGCGACCAGATGTATGTGTCGGAGAGAGTCGAGAAGCTCGGTTTGGGTCTGGTCCTGCCGAAAGACGCCGAAGCGCGCGAGATCGCCGCCGCAGTTTCCGAATTGTTAAACGATGGTGCGCTCCGCGAACGGTGCCGCCAGTTCGCGAGAGAACTCAGAGCCAGCGGGTCCGGCGCGAACAATGCCGTGGACATCTTGGAAGAGGCGGTAAGATTCCGGTCCAGACAACGGCAACTCGCCTAGGCGGCAGGGCACCATGCCAAACAGACGAAACTACGTCACCGCGATCCTTTGTCTGAACATGATCCTCGCCGGCGTTGCGCTCGCCGCAACAGCGCCTTATCGCGCTGTTGTCGCCATCGACGCAGTGGGGCTCTCGAATTCCGCTTATGCCGTGGTTATGACCTTCAGCGCACTCGGGGCCGCGGCCGTGTCGGTCCTGCTCGGGTGGATTTCCGATCGAATTCCGGACCGGCGAATCCTGGTGCTGTTTTGCGCGGCTGTCGGGGCTATCGGTTTTGGTGCCGTCTACGCCGTTCCCACGGCGCTCTGCTACATCCTGGCGTTCTGTCTGCTTATCCCCTTCGGAAACGCGTTTTTCTCGCAGAGTTTTTCTTATGCTCGGGACTACTACGACCGGACCTGGCCGGAACGGGCCGAGTTTTTGGTTTCGGTCCTTCGGTCGTTCTTCGCCGCCGCCTGGGTAATCGTGCCGCCACTCGCGGGGTGGCTGGCCAGCGTCACCGATTTGTTCGCCGTCTTCGCCCTTGCAGCGCTTGCTTGTCTTGTCAGCACGCTATTGCTCGCTCTGCTCTTGCGCGAGCGGAGCGCAAGAATCGGTCCCCCGCCCGCTTCGGACGCGCGCGCGCGACTGCGGGAACTGCCGCGCGTGGACATTTCGACGAGCCACAAGTTCGGATTTGTCGGAGTGATGCTGATCAATATCTCGATGGCGCTGCACATCACCGCCTTGCCACTCGTCATCATACGCGATTTCGACGGATCACTGGCCGATGTCGGGTTGGTTGCAGGCATGGCGGCGCTGCCGGAAGTGCCGTTGATGATCGCTTGGGGTTATCTGGCGATGCGGATGCCGAAGGAGACGATCATCACCATCAATGCCGTCCTCTACGCGGCCTATATGGCGCTTTTCATGTTGGCCCGTTCCATCACCGACATTCTGGTTCTGCAGCTTCTCAACGCTATCGCCACAGCGGCGCTGATGAGCCTCACCATCGGCTACATGCAGGACATGATCAAAGGCCGCATCGGCCTGTCCACGTCGCTTTTGGACGTCGCACGGGTTTTGTCATGGCTGATCTCCTCGGCCATATTCGCACTGGTTGCAAGCAATGTAACCTACCTGCCGGTGTTCGCCATCGCCGCGGGACTCAGCCTCGTAGGCGGCGTCCTGATCCGCTTGAGCCAATACGCGAAGGTTTCTGCTCCCGAGTATTCGTGATGACAATTTTCGCCCGCGTTGGCAGAGATCAGCAAGGGTGTGATTGCTGTCAAAGGCCTTGTCGGCGCTCAAGCCGTCATATTCCATGCTGGCAATCAGGCGAGCCAAACCCACCGAATCGTAACAATTGCCGGGCTGTGGAACAAAGCGCACCAGAGTTCCCAAGCCGTCCGTCAAGGCAAGAATATCGGTGTCCTGCCTCCCGTTGACCCTTTGGCCTCAACATACTCTGATCGACTGTAGATTGGCATATCGATTCAGGCGGAGGCGAGATGGATTTATCAGTCTATGTCGCCCAGTTCCTCGTGAATGCTCGCGACGATTTCGGCGCGCTGTTGAGCGGTCTTCCCAGCCTGGGCGGCGTATGTGACGGCGAGCAGCCGAATGGCGCTGCTGACGGCCGTGTGAGACGGGCCGAGCGCGAAGCTCGATACGTGGCACGGCAGCACGATTCGTGAATAGCGCTGCGCCTCCAGCATGGATGTGCGGTCGGTAATGGTGATGACGTTGAGACGGCTGGTGGTCGCGTAGTTGATGATCGGCTTCAGCAGCGTCTGGTGCGGCGGCAGCGATATAAGCAGAAGAACATCCTTGGGTCCGGTCATGGCGAGGTCTTCGGCCCAAGAGCCCTGGTTGATGCCAAGGATCATCACGCTGTGCCGAAGCCGCGAGAAAAGCAGGCGCGCATAGCGGGCAAAGCCTTCCTCTGGACCGAAGCCCAGAACCCAGACGCGGGGTGCGGCGGCGATGAGTTCCGCCGCATCGCGAACCTTGTCGGAGCGCAGTTCCTCGAATGTCTTGGTGAGGTTCTTGAGTTCGAGCTCGAGATGGGCGCCGATGGTCCGGCCCATGGCGATCTGCTCCGAATTGGTCACCGAATATTCGTAGGGCTCGGTTCTGTTGCGCTCCTCACGCGCCTGCAGTTTCACCTCGTTGAAGTCCGCATAGCCGAGATGCTGGAAGAAACGCGCCGCGGTCGCCTTGGAGACGCCGGCCATGTCTGCGATCGCAGTCGCCGAATGGGTGAGGATATCGTCCTGACGGTCGAGGATCAGCTGGGCAAGCTTCTGCTCGCCCGACGTGAGCTTCTCGTAACGTTCCTGTATGCGCAAAACCAGTCGTGATGCCATGTGTCCTTCGATTCCCGTCCGGCTTCCATAAAAAAGACTAGCACGCCTCTTGCAATAGTGAAACACATGTTTCATTCTTATGAAACTGTGAAACACGGACTGTCCGATGTCAAACTCTCGCCTGACACGACAACGCATCTGGGACCGGCTGAAACAAGTCGCGCGGCCCGACACGCGCTTCCACATGCAGTTTGCCGACTTCATACCGGATTTCGAAGGCGTGGAAGCGGCGACAGACCGTATCTGCGCGCTTCCCGCCTATCAAAACTGTCAACTCGCCTTCGTGACGCCTGACAATTCGATGACGGAGCTTCGACGCCGGCTGATCGCTGCCCGGGTGCCGCTGGTGACGGCCACCTATAATATCCAGCGCGGTTTTCTCTATATCGCGCCGGATGCCGTGCCGGAGGGGGTGGAGCACTACGCCGCCTGGCTTGACGGGGTCGAGCATTTTGCCCGGCCGGTGACGCTTGAGGAGATAGCCGGTCTCGGCGGTTTCGACCTGATGGCCACGGGGGCTTCTGCTGTGTCTGCCGACGGTGTTCGTTTCGGCAAGGGTCACGGATTCTTTGATCTGGAATGGGGCATGTTTACCGACCTCGGTCTTGCGGTGGATACGACGCCCGTCGCTGCGATCGTTCACGATGTGCAGGTCGTCGAGGATCACCTGCAGATGAGCGCCACGGACATTCCCGTCGATTTCATCGCCACACCAAGCCGGCTTATCCGGGTCGAGCGCCAGGAGCGCCGCCCGCGCGGCATGAAATGGGATCGTCTGACGATGCAGGAAATTCAGGAAATGCCGCCCTTGCGGGAGCTTGCCCGTATGCGCGGCGTCGCATGAACCAATGCCAACACCACAAAAAAGGGAACGAACCAATGAACCTCACCATAGATAGACGCCACTTCCTCGGGCTTATGGGGGCAACGGCCGCCTATCCGGCGATGAGCCGGTTTGCCCATGCCGCATCGCCCTTCAACTTCCAGGCATCCTGGATCAACGATGCCGAGTTCATGGGTTACTTCCTTGCCGCCGACAAAGGCTTCTACAAGGAAGAGGGGCTGGAACTGAGCTACTTCTCAGGCGGCCCGGATGTGATCCCGGAAAGCACCATCATCGCGGGCAAGGCGGACCTGACGCTGACGACCCCCGACACCACGATCAAGGCGATCGTCGAGCAGAATGCGCCGTTCAAGATCATCGGCGCGCAGTACCAGAAGAATCCGATTGGCATCGTGTCGCTCGCCAAAAACCCGATCAAGGAACCGAAAGACCTGATCGGCAAGACACTGGCCGTACCGCCGGTCAACGTCATCTCGGTCGAGGCGATGCTGAAAATCTCGGGTGTCGATCGCGCGCAGGTCAACATCGTGCCCTACGCTTATGACCCGACGCCGCTGATCAAAGGCGAGATCGACGCCTCGCTGGACTTCACCACCAATGTGCCCTTCACGATCAAGCAGTCCGGCGCCGACGCCGTGTCCTTCCTGCTCTACGATTTCGGCTTCACCATCTTCAATGACACAGTGGTCGTCACCGAAGAGGCGTTGAAGACCAAACGCAAGGAAATCGTCGCCTTCCTCAGGGCGAGCCGCAAGGGCTGGGACGAGAATTTCAAGGATCCGGCCGCCTATCCGGCTCTGCTCGCTGACAGCTGGTTCAAGGGCACCGGCCGCTCCATCGACAACGAAGTCTATTTCAACAGGGCGCAGAAGCCGCTGATGGAAACCGATGGCGGGATATTCTCGATGAGCGAGGACTCGATCGCGGCCAATATCGAAGCGCTGGCTGCGGTCGGCATAGCCGCCAAGCGCGAGCATTTCGACACCACCGTGCTCGAAGAAATCTGATGACCGGTCAATCCGGCATCCGGCTTGAAAATGTGTCGCGCTCCTTCAAGGGGCGCGGCGCTACTGTGCAGGCGCTTGATCAGGTTTCGCTCGATTGCCCGGCCGGTTCGTTCACGGCGTTGATCGGCCCCTCCGGCTGCGGCAAATCCACCATGCTGCGGCTGGCGCTCGGGCTCGACCACGCCGATTCCGGCGCGGTCTCGATTGCTGGGATAACTCCCATGGAAGCGGCAAGGGCCGGCATGACCGGCGTCGCCTTTCAGGATGCGGCTCTGATGCCCTGGCGCAACGTCGAGGACAATATTGCCCTGCCGCTGGACGTGCTGAGAAAGTCGCGCCGTGACAATGCCGGCAAGATTGCGAGCCTTATCGAACTTGTCGGCCTCTCGGGTTTCGAGAAGGCTTTGCCTGGAGAGCTTTCCGGAGGCATGCGCCAACGCGTCGCCATCGCCCGTTCGCTGGTGACAAATCCGCAGGTGCTGTTTCTTGACGAGCCATTCGGCGCGCTCGATCAGATCCTGCGCCGCCAGATGAATGTCGAGTTGCAGCGCATCTGGATATCCAGCCGCGCCACGACGCTGCTCGTGACCCATGGCATCGATGAAGCTGTGTTTCTGGCCGACCGTGTCGCTGTCATGCAGAGCAAGCCGGGGCGGATCACCCGTATCGTCGACATTCCATTGATGCGGCCTCGCAGGCCGGACATTTTCACGAGTGCTGAATTTCACCGGCTTGAGGACGAAATCGCGGGAGCGCTCGATGGCCATTGAGGCGATTGCGGCTCGCTTTTCGACCCTGCGCAACTGGCTCGTCCTGCTGGTGCTTTGGGAAATTTGCGGCCGGTTGCAAGTGATCGCCAGCGGCGCCCTGCCGGCGCCGTCCAGCATTCTGATGCGGCTGTGGATCGACCGGGCCGACTATCCGCCCCACATTTTGGCAACGTTGGAAGGAGCAGGGGCCGGCTTTCTGATCGGCAATTCGCTTGCCGTCGCCGCCGGCGTGCTCTTTGCATTGTTTCCGATGGCGGCAAGGCTCGGGCGGGGCGTCAATATCGCCCTCTTCGCACTGCCCGCCATTGCCATCTCACCGCTTCTCGTTCTTACATTTTCCGGCGCGACGCCACGGATCATCCTGGCGGCCATCGGCTGTTACTTCGTCACCATGTCGTCGACAGTGACCGGCATATCGCAGACCGATGCGCGGATGATCGATGTCATCCGGGCCTATGGCGGGGGCCGCTGGTCGATTCTCGCTCTGGCGCAGATGCGCTCGGCGCTGCCAGCTATCTTGTCCGGCCTGCGGATTGCCGCACCCAATGCAGTTCTCGGCTCGATCCTTGCCGAATTCGGCGGCGGCGGACGGTTCGGGCTGGGGGTCTATCTTCTCGGATCGCTTGGCCGCGCCGAGCCGGACAGGCTCTGGGGCATCGGGTTGGCCGCGACCCTGATCGCCGGGCTTGCCTATGCCTTGTTCTCGTTGATCGCGGTGCGTTTTACCGGAGCGACCAAGGCGGTGACCGTTCCGGCCACCGCCCCCGGCGGCGAGGCGACGTCCTGGCCGCTCTGGCTGCGTCTTCTCCTGTCCACGGGCTCGATCCTCATCCCCATCGCCCTGTGGTGGCTACTTCTCATAGCCATGGGAACGCCGGCGATGATCGCCAAGACTCCGGTTGGCCTGTTCGAGTATCTGTTTCTTTTGCCCAATTCGGGCGTCTCCCAGATGAAGCTCCTTGCAGCGCTGGGCCAGACACTGCCGCTGACCATTGTCGGCATGGCGCTGGGTATCGCCTTCGCCTTCGGTCTTGCGCTGATGTCGGTGCTGCGCCCCGGCATCATTCGCGGTTTCATGCCGGTGGCACTGGTCACGCAGACCATGCCGCTGGTGGCGCTCACCCCGCTTCTGGTGCTGATGCTCGGGCGAGGGCCGTCGGTCATCCTCTGGATCACGATCTCGGTGACCTTTTTTCCGGCCTTCGTCACGATGGCGCAAGGGCTGTCGATGGTGCCCAGAGCCGCTCTTGACGTGCCGCGCGCCTATGGCGCCAGTCTGTTCACCCAGTTGCGGCTGGTCTCGGTTCCGGCTTCGCTGCCTTACCTCTTCGCCGCGACCAGGCTCGCAGTGCCGCGCGCTCTTCTCGGAGTGATGATCGCCGAATGGCTGGCGACCGGAACCGGCCTCGGCAATTTGCTCAATCAGTCGCGCGGCTATCTCGATTACGGAATGATCTGGGCCGTCGCAGTCGTGTCCGTCCTTATGTCCGTTGTTTTCTATCAATGCGTCGTTCTGATCGAACGACCGGTGCTTGCCCGCCGCGGCATGCACGCTGCTCAATAAGGGAGTTCAATCATCATGGACATTGTCGATCACAAGGCATCCGTGCGGGAGCGTGTCTGGAGCGAATTGCGCAAGGTGGCCGTTCCCGACAGCCGCTTTCACTATGATTTTGGCGAGTTCATCGCGGATTTCGAGGGCGGGGAGGCAGCCGTCGCGCGCTTGACCGATCACAGCTTCTATCGGGATTCCAGCTTCATCTTTATCACGCCCGACAATTGTCTTGACCGCCTGCGCCTGCAGGCGCTGATCGACGGCAAAACGATCCTGATGACGACCTATTCGATCAAGCGCGGATTCTGGATTCTTGATCCGAAAGTCATAGCGCCGGAACTCTATCTCTACGCCTCGACGCTGGATGGCATGGAGAGGATTGCAAAGCCGGTCAGCCTCAGGGAGATCCAGCAGATGCCACCCATCGACTTCATGGTCACGGGCACCGGGGCGATCAACCACGAGGGCGTCCGCTTCGGCAAGGGGCATGGCTTCTTCGATGCCGAATGGGGCATGCTCTACCAACTCGGACGGATCACGACAGCAACGCCGTCCGCGGCCGTTGTTCATGATTGCCAGGTTCTCGACGAGACGCTGACGCCTGATGTTTACGATACGGTCGCCGACGTCATCTTCACGCCGACGCGGACGATCAGCGTCGATAATCCGCACAAGCCAACCTGCGGGATCATCTGGGACCGCCTGGATCCGCACATGTTGGCGACGATCCCGCCGCTGCGGGAGCTGAAGGCCATGGGCTTGTAAGATTAAGCCCCGATGATTTCGGCGCACCGGTTGTTTGGGGGTCGTGATGCAGGGGCTTGGGGACTGCGACTCACTTCGCGTCCGGTCCCCTTGTATGCGGACGCAAGAAGCAACGTCATGATCTTGAGAGCAGTTTCAGATCGGCCTCGCCTGAAAATCATGAGCAGTTGATTGCTGCTGATGCTCTGTGCCGCAATGTCACGGAACTGGCCACTTCGTTCCGCAGCCAATGCATCAACCGGGCATAAGTGGCAGTCGCAGAAAACTCCGCCGTGGTCACCAGCCAGTATTTCGAGACCATTCGGATTGGAGGGCCAACGGGTTCCAGCAAACCCATTTCGACGTCATGCTCGAACAAGAGCCACCGCCCGAGCGCAACGCCGGCCCCTCCGATCGATGCCTGAAGCATCAGGTCTGCGCGGTCGAATACCAGATCGACCACGGGCGGCCCGCGGACCGGATCGAGCCCGCCGCAATAGGCCGACCAGCTGAAATCGGTGCCGTCGTGGGCGCCGCAGTCACCCTGCAGCCGCAGCCCGCCGCCGCCCAACCAGCCGAGTA
>LADQ01000214.1 GCA_000961635.1 Hoeflea sp. BRH_c9
TCGATGCCGAGCGACAGCGGCGTCACGTCGAGCAGCAGCACGTCCTTGACGTCGCCCTGCAGAACGCCCGCCTGAATGGCGGCGCCCATGGCGACCACTTCATCCGGATTGACGCCCTTGTGCGGCTCCTTGCCGAAGAACTGTTTGACCACTTCCTGGATCTTGGGCATGCGGGTCATGCCGCCGACCAGAACCACTTCGTCGATGTCGGCAGCCTGCAGACCGGCATCCTTGAGCGCGGCCTTACAGGGCGCGATCGTGCGCTGGACGAAATCATCGACCAGGCTTTCGAACTTGGAGCGGCTGAGCTTCAGCGTCAGGTGCTTCGGCCCGGAGGCGTCGGCGGTGATGAACGGCAGGTTGATTTCGGTCTGGGCCAGGGAAGACAGCTCGATCTTGGCCTTCTCGGCGGCTTCCTTGAGGCGCTGCAGGGCGAGCTTGTCCTTCCTGAGGTCAATGCCCTGGTCCTTCTTGAACTCGTCGGCGAGATAGCCAACCAGCCGCATGTCAAAGTCTTCGCCGCCGAGGAAGGTGTCGCCATTGGTCGACTTCACTTCGAAGACGCCATCGCCGATTTCGAGGATCGAGACGTCGAAGGTGCCGCCGCCAAGGTCATAGACCGCGATGGTCTTGCCTTCGGTCTTGTCGAGTCCATAGGCCAGTGCGGCCGCGGTCGGTTCGTTGATGATGCGCAGCACTTCAAGGCCGGCGATCTTGCCTGCATCCTTGGTGGCCTGACGCTGGGCGTCGTTGAAATAGGCCGGAACCGTGATGACGGCCTTCTCGACCTTTTCGCCGAGGTAGGATTCAGCGGTTTCCTTCATCTTCTGAAGAATCATCGCGGAGATCTGAGCCGGGGAATACTTGTCGCCATTGGCTTCAACCCAGGCGTCGCCATTGTCGCCGCGGACGATCTTGAACGAAACAAGTTCCTTGTCCTTGGTCACGGCCTTGTCTTCATAGCGGCGGCCGATCAGGCGCTTGACCGCAAACAGGGTGTTTTCCGGATTGGTGACCGCCTGCCGCTTGGCCGGCTGGCCAACCAGACGCTCGCCGTCGTCGCTGAAGGCGACCATGGAGGGAGTGGTGCGGGCGCCTTCCGCGTTTTCGATCACGCGGGCGTCCTTGCCATCCATCACTGCGACACAGGAATTTGTGGTTCCGAGGTCGATACCGATTACTTTCGCCATATTACTTTCTCCTTGAAGCGAGCTGCCGGGACCCGGTCAGGCGTTCCATACGACAGCCCCTAACGGGACATTGCTGAAAACAAGATGACGAGTGTCATCCGTCTCCGCCACCAAAGCCAAGACCGCGCCTAAGCGGCGCCTGCTGGAAGCGTTGAGGCGTATATAAGAATGTCGGTTCCAGACTGCAAGCGCCGGAGCCCCGCCAGTTCATCGCTAAAAGACTGTTTTTGGGGCTTGAACGGCACGTTTACCTATTAATTCCCCATCAGGATATCAAGCAGGGTGGTTCTCTTGCCGTTCCCATTGGGAGCGGAGGCGACGCCAACATCGGCGGGCGGCGTCGGAAAGCCCTGTCCGGTGGCGCTGGTCGCGTCGCGCGAGACCGGCACCGGCGCCAGATCACGCACGAGATCCGTCATGGCATCGCCGTCACCGGATTGCGGTCCATCAATGGCGACGGGCGGCACCGGACCGCCAAGCGGCAGTCTGACCGGCGCCAGCCCGGCATGGGCTGCCTGCATGAATTGCTTCCAGGTCTGGGCGGGCAGACCGCCGCCGGTGACTTTCTTCATGGGCTTGCCATCATCATTGCCGAACCAGACACCCGTGGCGAGATTGGCGGTGTAGCCGACAAACAGCGCGTCGCGATAGGACTGGGTGGTGCCGGTCTTGCCAGCCGCGGGCCAGTTCTCGAGCCTTGCATTGTGGCCGGTCCCTTCCTCAACGACACGAACCAGCATCTGGTTCATCATCGCCGCGACAGCGGGATCAATGACCCGAGGCGGATTGTCATAGGTGTTTTCGTAAAGCACCTTGCCGTCATGGGTGGAAACCCGGCGGATGACATGCGGCGTGGCCTTGTAGCCGCCATTCATGAATGGCGCATAGGCCCCGGTCAGTTCAATCAGCGAAACTTCGGATGTGCCCAGCGCGATCGAGGCGTTGGCCTGCAGCGGCGCTTCGATGCCAAGCCGCCGGGCGGTCTTGACCACGGTCTGAGGACCGACTTCCATGACCAGCTGCGCCGCCACCGTGTTGAGCGAATGGGCCAGGGCTTCCGACAGGGTGACCTGTCCGCGATATTTGCCATCATAGTTTTCAGGGGTCCACTTGCCGATCCGGACCGGCGCGTCGTTGCGCACCGACAGCGGCGTGCGGCCCTGTTCCAGCGCCGCGGTGTAGACAAAGGGCTTGAAGGCCGATCCGGGCTGGCGCAACGCGTCGGTGGCCCGGTCGAACTGGCTGGTGGCGTATTCGCGTCCGCCGATCAGCGCCCTGACCGCGCCGGTGCCGTCAATGGAGACCAACGCGCCCTGGCTGACATTGAATTTGGCTCCGCTTTCATTGAGCGTGGCCCGCAGCGCCTTTTCGGCCTCGCGCTGAAGATTGAAGTCGATGGTGGTGTCGACCACCAGATCCTCGGTGATCGCGCCGACCAGATCGGGCAATTGCAGCATGACCAGATCGGCGACATAGTTTTCGGCGCCGGTCCAGTAGCTCTTGGCGCGCACCTGCGGACTGGTGAGCGCGGTGGTGATTTCACTGTCGGTGACCACGCCCTGTTCACGCATGGCGGCGAGCACCACTTGCGCGCGGTCCTCGGCGGCTTTCGGATCACGCGCAGGCGAAAGCCGCGACGGCGCCTTGAGCAATCCCGCAAGCAGAGCCGCCTCGGCCAATGAGACGTCGCGGGCGGGCTTGTGGAAGTACCGCCGCGACGCGGCCTCGACGCCATAGGCGCCGGAGCCGAAATAGACCCGGTTGAGATACATTTCCAGGATCTGGTCCTTGCTGAAACGGTGCTCCAGCCAAAGCGACAGCAGCACTTCCTGGACCTTGCGTTCAACCGTGCGCTCGGGTGACAGGAACAGGTTCTTGGCCAATTGCTGTGTCAGCGTCGAGCCGCCCTGAACCAATCTTCCAGCCGTCAGATTGGACAGCATGGCGCGGGTCAACCCGATCGGATCGATGCCGAAATGCGAATAGAAGCGGCGATCCTCGATGGCGATCACGGCTTGCGGAACATAGGGCGACATGTCGCCCAGGAGCAGTGCCTCACCACCGGTGGCGCCGCGGTTGGCCATGATCTTGCCGCTGACCGAAACGATCTTGACGTTGGGCGGGCGATCGGGGATCGACCAGGTGGCCGCACTTGGCATGCGCGCGCCATAAAAGGCAACGACTCCGGCAATGGCGATGCCGCCCCAAATTGCCAGCACACAGCACCAGTAGATCATGCCGCGCAGCGCGCCCGAAATACGGCCGCGCGACGTCCGGGCTTTTGATTTGCGGGCTTTCGAGGCAGGCTTTTTGCGGCGTGCCGATGGCGCGGATTTGCCGGCGACACGCTCATCGGCAATGGTTCGCGAAGGTGCTTTGGATCGGCCGCCCTCGAAAGACGGCTCAATGCGGCTTCGGGTGGTTTTCTTGCGCGCCATGAAGGGTCCGGATGCTGTTGGGTCCCCGATCGGCGTCGCATTCCTGAGTGCCGCGGCGGCGATCCGGGGATATGTTTCACTGCAATGGCGGTCCGGGACCTTCTCGTTGTCCCAATCCGAAACTGCCCGGCGATCGGAAAACACCCTAAATGCGACGGTTTAAGGGGTGGTTAAGGAAACCACCCCGTTCAAAGCCATTGTGACCGGAAAAATTGCGTCAGCGCACGGACAGGGCGTCAAGAATGCGCACCCAGGACCTTACGCCCTTGGCAAAGGAAACCAGATCATACTTCTCGTTGGGAGAATGGATCCGGTCGTCGGTGAGCCCGAAGCCGCACAGCATCGACTGCAATCCCAAAATGTTCTGGAAGTCGCCGACAATGGGTATGGACCCGCCCATGCCGATCATCACGGCGGGCTTTGGCCATTCATCGGTGAGCGCGGTGCGCGCCTTGGTGACGACGGGGGAATCAAAAGGCAGCTGGATCGCCGGCGAGCCGCCATGCGGCGCGAAGCTCGCGGTGCAGTCGGCTGGCAGGCGGGCTTCGACATGGGCGCGAAATGCCGCACTGACCTGGGCGGGATCCTGTTTGCCGACAAGCCGGAACGACACCTTGGCCGAGGCCTCAGCCGCAATCACGGTCTTGAACCCTTCGCCGGTGTAGCCGCCCCACATGCCGTTGACCTCGGCGGTGGGGCGCGCCCAGGTGAGTTCCAGCACGGAACGGCCCTTTTCTCCGGAGGGAACAGAAAGGCCGATCTCACCGAGGAAGCTTTCCGCGGTCCTGCCAAGGCTTTCCCAGCTCGCCAGCACCTGGGCCGGCGTTTCCTCGACGCCGTCATAAAAGCCCTCAAGCGTCACCCGGCCGGTCTCGTCATGCAGATCAGCGAGGATTTTCGACAGGATGTGCAGCGGATTGGCGGCAGCGCCACCGAACAGTCCCGAGTGCAGATCCCGGTCGGCGGCATGGATGGTCACTTCCTCGCCGACCAGACCGCGCAGCGCCACCGCGATCGCCGGCGTTTCAGGGTCCCACATGCCGGTGTCGCAGACCAGCGCGCACTCCGCCTTGAGTTCCTCGGCATTGGCGGTGAGGAACGGCTTGAGCGATGGTGAGCCGGATTCCTCCTCGCCCTCGAACAGGATGGTGATCCGGCAAGGCAATGAACCGCTGGCTGCTTTCCAGGCCCGGCAGGCCTCGACAAAGGTCATCAGCTGGCCCTTGTCGTCGGACGAACCGCGACCGGTAATGGCCTTGCGCCCCGGTGCGATTTCCTTGATCGCCGGCTCAAACGGCGGATCGATCCAAAGGTTGAGAGGATCGACCGGCTGCACATCATAATGACCATAGAAAAGGTAATGCGGCGCATCCGGTGTCGCGCCGGGATGATGGCCGACCACCATCGGGTGACCCGTGGTGTCGCGCAGACTGGCTTCAAACCCCAGCGACGTCAGTTCATCGACCAGCCATTGACCGGCGCGGCGGCACTCGGGCGCAAAGGCCGGATCGGTGGAAATCGACTGAATGCGCAACAGTTCGAACAAACGTTCAAGGCTGTCGTCCAGATTGGCATCGGCAGCGGAAAGGGCGGCGGTGAGATCGGTCATGACAAGCTCCGGAGGGGAATCAGATGCATGGAGGTTAATGCATGTCGCGCAAAAGTGCGTAGCGGTTTTGCGGTAACGGCATGTAAAAGCAGTGAACCGAAGCGCGCCGGCGCAATCCGTTGGAATGGGACGCGCTTGTCTTGTGAGAAGAAGAAGACCCGGGACCGGACAAAGAAAAGCCGCCATGACCGGGGGGAGGCCATGGCGGCTTATTGGTCGGACAAGGGTCACTGAGGGGCGGGGGACCCTTGTCCATTGTCCGGAGGCGGCGGGGGACGAGCCGGGATTCCAGACATCGGCTTATTCATTCGCCGGTACGATGGATTTGGCCCCGCGAATGTGGCTTTTCAAGGACACCAACATTACAGTTTTGTAACGAATGCGTGATAACGCCCGGCCGGCCAAAGGGCCGGTATTGTCTGCCGGATCATCGATCCACTGGCGTCAGAACCGGCCGCGGCGAAACTCATGCGGCGCCCGCGGCCCTGACAGCTCGCGGGCAAGACATTGGTCATGCACGATCTTTCATGTGTTCCGGCGGATGTCGCCAGGCCTCGTTCGCCGGATTCCGACCGGCAACCGATTTGCTTTCCGCCCCATTGTGCCAGGACGGTGGAAAGGCGCTGCCTGCTTTTCCCGCATTTCGGGCGCGAACCGGATGGACCTTGCGCGCACCCCGCGCTAATCCTTGCCTCATGAAAAAAGGTGACCATCTCTTCCTCGTCGACGGCTCCGGCTACATTTTCCGGGCCTACCACGCGCTGCCGCCGCTGACGCGCAAATCCGACGGACTACCGGTCGGCGCGGTGTCGGGCTTTTGCAACATGCTTTGGAAGCTGATGGTTTCATCGCGCGACACTTCCGTCGGCGTCACGCCGACGCATTTCGCCGTCATTTTCGATTATTCCTCGAAGACCTTCCGCAACGAGCTTTATCCCGAATACAAGGCCAACCGATCGGCCCCGCCGGAAGATCTGGTGCCGCAATTCGCCGTCATCCGCGAAGCGACGCGGGCCTTTGATCTGCCCTGCATCGAAATGGAAGGCTTTGAGGCCGACGACCTGATCGCCACCTATGCGCGGCTGGCGCGTGAGGCCGGCGCCGATGTCACGGTGATTTCGTCCGACAAGGACCTGATGCAGCTGGTCGGGCCGCAGGTGTCGATGTACGATTCAATGAAGGACCGGCAGATCGGCGTGCCGGAAGTCATCGAGAAATGGGGTGTGCCGCCCGAAAAGATGATCGACCTGCAGGCGCTGACCGGCGATTCGGTCGACAATGTTCCGGGCGTGCCAGGCATCGGAGAGAAGGCTGCAGCCCAACTGCTATCCGAATTACCCTCACTAGCGGTCTTGATTGGTGATGATGCGCGGCCTGCGGAAATCCTTCCGGATCTCGAGAGTCGTCTGGTGGGTCTGCTGAGGGTTCTAAGTGAAGTAGCTGGCTTCGATATAAATCCTGGGTCAGCGCAACAGGTTGGCAAAGTTCTGAGAGAAAAATTCTCAGTGTTGGACATCGCGACTGACAAGAAGGGTAATCCCTCTCCTAAGGCTGAAGACATCGAACGCCTTGCGCGCGAGGGAAGCGTGTTTTGCCAGGAGGTATTGCGCGCGCGCGGACTTCAAAAATCGATTTCATCGACCGTGCCAAACATAGTTAAACATGCCGACAAGGCGCGGATGTCGCGCGAGCTGGTGCGGCTCAGGGACGATGTCGATGTCACCGAAAAGCTTGACGATCTGCTGCTCAACCCGCCGGATGGACCGAAGCTGGTGGCGTTCCTGAAGGGCATGGAGTTCACCTCGCTGACCCGGCGCGTCGCCGAAGCCACCGAGACCGACGCCGGCGCGGTGGAGGCGGCGCA
>LADQ01000215.1 GCA_000961635.1 Hoeflea sp. BRH_c9
CCAGCGCAGCGCCGCCGTGACGATTTCGTGGCCGTGCCCAGCCCGCCGCATGTCCTTGCGCGTGGCCAGTTCGAACAATCCGGCGAGGTCATTGTCATGAACGCACAGCGCGGTTGAAAACGGCCCGGTCGCCTCGTCTTCCAGCACAAACAATCCGCTGGGCGGCCGTATCGAACTCAAGACCTCGGTCAGTCCAGGCTTGAGGGAATGATCACGCCCATGCACCGCGATGGATGCGTCAACATAGCGCCCGACGTCCCGCAGTGGCAGGTGATCCATTCCGTCATCAATGTCGAGGCTGTCGATTGCGGCCATCATCACGATGGTTTCGTCGAACCGCCGCCAGCCGAGCGCGTCCAGATAGGATTCCAGCGGCGGCGGCGCCAATGGGGTTTGCCGGAACACCAACGCCCGGTCATAGGAATCGAACCGCCGGGCAGCACGTTCGACCCGGATTTCGATGCCGTCATGATCGGACGGATCGAGCGGATTGACCGAATTGAGACGCTTTGACGGATGTCCCGCGGTCAACCGTATCTGCCAGCTGCCGTCATACTGGATTGACGCCGCCGGCCAGGCGCGGAATCCGACCGCTTCAAGCCTTCTGACTATAGCAAGATTTGGCACACCAGCCTCGTGTTCAGTATTTCCGAATAAACCGCTCAACTGCGGTAATCGCCATTGATCTCCACATAGGCCTTGGTCAGATCGCAGGTGAAGACCCGGGCCTTGCCGCGACCAATGCCGAGATCGACCCTGATCGCGATTTCATCCTGCTTCATCACCTCCGAGGCCGCGGATTCACTGTAGGCGGGATCGCGTTCCCCATCGACCGCCACCCGCACGCCGCCAAACCAGATCGCAAGCTTGTCCCGCTCGGCCTTTTCACCGGCCTTGCCGACGGCCATGACGATCCGCCCCCAATTGGCGTCCTCGCCGGCAATCGCCGTCTTGACCAGTGGCGAATTGGCGATCGACCTGGCGATGCGTCCCGCCGCCTTGGCGGACGCGGCACCTGTGACCGTGATCTCGACCTGCTTGCGGGCGCCTTCGCCATCGCGCACGATCTGGATCGCCAGATCTTCCATGAGATCGGCCAATGCCTTTGAAAAGCTCCGCGCGCGCGGATCTGTGGCCGATGAAATCACCCCTGCCCCATCGGCGCCTGCCGCGCCGGTGGCGAAGACCATCAGCGTATCCGAGGTCGAAGTGTCGCTGTCGATCGTCACCGCATTGAATGTCGCCCCGACATGGCGGTTGAGCATGGCCTGCAGCGCCTCAGCCTCGATATCGGCGTCGGTCACGATGAAGGACAGCATTGTCGCCATGTCAGGCGCAATCATCCCGGCTCCCTTTGCCATCCCGTTGAGCGTCACCACGACCCCGTCGATCCGCGCTGTCCGGGTGGCAACCTTCGGATAGGTATCGGTGGTCATGATCGCGGACGCCGCGTCGATCCACCGGTCACCCGAAGCCGTGACAGCCATCTGATCGAGAACCGTTGCGAATTTGGCCGCGTCCAGAGGTTCGCCAATGACGCCGGTTGAAGCAAGGAACACCTCGCTTTCCTTGCATCCCACCGCCTGCGCGGCTGCCTTGGCGGTCAGGGCCGTGGCGTCGCGGCCCTTTTGCCCGGTAAATGCATTGGCGTTTCCGGAGTTGACCACGAGCGCCCGCGCCTGGCCTCCGCCGAGATTTGCCCGGCAAAAATCAACCGGCGCGGACGGGCATTTCGACGTGGTGAAAACGCCCGCAACAGCCGCCGGTCGGTCAAACACCATCAGCATGACATCCGTCCGGTCCTTGTACTTGATCCCGGCCGCGGCCGTTTCGATGCGTACCCCCGCCAGCGGCGGAAGCTCGGCATAGGACTTGGGAGCCAGTGGAGACACGTCGATGGACATCGGACAATCCTTGAAGTGGCGGCGTCAGCCGGAAAGGGCTTGGTGGGGCTTACGGTTGCTCGTTGATGGCCTCGTAGGCCTCTTTGAGAGCCGGATCCAGCACGTCGATCTTGATTTCGGCGCGCGCAGCCTTGATCAGGTCGCCGTAGCGCTCACGCATCACCAACTGCCGAACCTGGTCTGCGACAGCCTGAAATTCAGGAGCCGCGGTTTGGCGCCGGTCCTCGAGCTTGATCACGTGCCAGCCGAACTGGGTCTCGACCGGTTCCTTGGCGTATTCGCCGGCTTTCAGCGTGAAAGCCACGGCTTCAAATTCCGGCACCATGCGGCCCTTGGTAAAATATCCCAGATCCCCACCCTGCCCGGCGCTTGGGCCGGTCGATTTTTCCTTGGCCAGTTCAGCAAAATCCTTTCCTGCATCCAGCTCGGTGATGATCGCCTTGGCTTCCTCTTCGGTTTTCACGAGGATATGGCGGGCACTGACCTCTTCTTCCGGCGGCGTGGCTGCGAGTTCCTTTTCATAACGCGCCTTGATATCGGCATCTGTCACCGGATCGACGACGTTCGCCTTGAAAATGGCATTATGCAGAGCCCGGTCGCGCTGGAACTGCATCAGTTTTTTGAATTCGTCGGTCTGGTCAAGCTTTTCCGCTTCGGCCTTGCGCGCAAGCGTCTTGATGTCGATGACAGCGGCAAGAGCCGCCACCCGGCGCTGTTCGTCGGGCAGCCGGGCGAACTGCGGATCAAGATCGCCCTCCGCCAATTTCAGTTCGGAGGCGCGGATCTCGACGCCAGCGACCGTGGCCACCACGGGGTCGGCCTCGTCGGCAGCGTGGCCCTGCACTGGCAAGAATGCGATTGCGCTGATGAGAAGTGTGGCTGCAAGCTGCGATAGGCGCATGAATAGACCTTTCATTGTGAAGCTTTTTCCGGACGGCAAGCCAAGTGCCCATGCATTTTGGCCGCCTTAAGACGGCCATTCGCCGCCGTTGACATCGTTCGAACCCCCTCTTATCTGTCAGCCAACCGTCCGTCCAGACGGCTTTCATGCAATGAAGGCTATCGGGAAGGCGTTTTCATTCGACTCTCCGGTCGCAGGCCAGCGCCGGTTTTCAGCTCTGCCGCCCATGCAGCCTCAAGAAAGGACCATAGTAATGGTCAAGTTCGGCGCAATCGCCCGTAAATTGTTCGGCTCTTCCAATGACCGCCGAATCCGGGCCTATAAGCCACAAGTTGACGCCATCAATGCCCTGGAACCCGAACTCCGCGCGCTCAGCGATGCCGAATTGGTGGCCCGTACGACACAATTTCGTGAGCAGATTGCTGCCGGCGCCACGGTCGACGACCTTCTGGTTCCCGCCTTCGCAACCGTCCGCGAAGCGGCCCACCGCGCTGTCGGGATGCGGCCGTTCGATGTCCAGCTGATCGGCGGCATGATCCTCAACGAAAACGCCATCGCTGAAATGAAGACCGGCGAAGGCAAAACCCTCGTGGCCACGCTTCCGGTCTATCTCAATGCGCTTGCCGGAAAAGGCGTCCATGTCGTTACCGTCAATGATTACCTGGCGCGCCGCGACGCCGAATGGATGGCCAGAATATACGGTTTCCTGGGTCTGACGACCGGGATCATCGTCCATGGCATGGATGACAATGAACGCCGCGACGCCTATGCCTGCGACATCACCTATGCCACCAACAATGAGCTCGGCTTCGACTATCTCCGCGACAACATGAAATATGATCGCGCCCAGATGGTCATGCGCGGGCACAACTACGCCATTGTCGACGAGGTGGATTCCATCCTGGTGGATGAGGCTCGTACGCCGCTGATCATATCGGGGCCACTCGATGACCGGTCGGATCTCTACAACAGCATCGACACCCTGATCCGGAAGCTCGAACCGGACGATTACGAAATCGACGAGAAGCAGCGGTCCGCCACCTTCACCGAGATCGGAACCGAAAAGCTGGAAACCATGCTGACGGAAGCCGGCATGCTCAAGGGTGAATCGCTTTACGATGTCGAAAATGTCGCCGTCGTTCACCACATCAACAACGCGCTCAAGGCGCACCGGCTTTTCACGCGCGACAAGGATTACATCGTCAAGGACGACGAGATTGTCATCATTGACGAATTTACCGGCCGCATGATGCCGGGACGCCGCTATTCAGAAGGCCAGCATCAGGCGCTCGAAGCAAAGGAAGGCGTCAAGATCCAGCCGGAAAACCAGACGCTGGCATCCATCACATTCCAGAATTATTTCCGGATGTATTCCAAGCTTGCCGGCATGACCGGCACGGCGTCGACCGAAGCCGAGGAATTTGGAAACATCTACGGGCTCGACGTTGTCGAGGTGCCGACCAATGTCCCCATCGCCCGTATTGATGAGGATGACGAGGTTTACCGCACCGTCGAGGAAAAATACCAGGCCATCATCAGTGACATCAAACAGGCGCGCGAGAAGAAGCAGCCGGTTCTGGTCGGCACCACATCGATTGACAAGTCCGAAATCCTCGCCGAATTGCTGCGCAAGGAAGGCCTGACCGATTTCCACGTGCTCAACGCCCGCTATCACGAGCAGGAAGCCTACATCGTCTCCCAGGCCGGCGTCCCCGGCGCCATCACCATTGCCACCAACATGGCCGGCCGCGGAACCGACATTCAGCTCGGCGGCAACGCCGACATGCGCGTTGCCCAGGAACTTGGAGAGATGGAGGAAGGTCCAGAGCGCGATGCGAAGGAAAAGATCATCCGCGCCGAAATCCAGAAGCTCAAGGACGAAGCACTCGCCGCCGGCGGTCTCTATGTGCTTGCCACCGAACGCCATGAAAGCCGCCGTATCGACAATCAGTTGCGCGGCCGCTCCGGTCGTCAGGGCGACCCGGGACGGTCGAAATTCTTCCTGTCGCTGCAGGATGACCTGATGCGCATTTTCGGCTCCGAGCGCATGGACAGCATGCTCAAGACGCTTGGCCTGAAGGACGGCGAGCCGATCATCCATCCATGGATCAACAAGGCGCTGGAACGTGCCCAGAAAAAGGTTGAAGCGCGCAACTTCGACATCCGCAAGAACCTGCTGAAATTCGATGATGTGATGAATGACCAGCGCAAGGTTGTGTTCGAGCAGCGCAAGGAACTGATGGATGCGGAATCCATTTCCGAGACCATTGAGGACATGCGTCATGAAGTCATCGATGGCCTGGTCAAGCTCCACATTCCGGAGCGGGCCTATGCCGAGCAATGGAATGTGGCTGAGCTGAAGAAGGGCGTCCAGGCCTATCTCAATCTTGATTTGCCGATCGAGCAATGGGCCGCGGAAGAAGGCATTGCCGAAGACGACATTCATAGCCGCATCGTCGAAGCCGCTGACAAGCTTTCCCGGGAGCGGACCGAGCGGTTCGGCGCCGAGGTCATGACCTATGTGGAGAAATCCGTTGTTCTCCAGACCCTTGACCATCTCTGGCGCGAACATCTTGTCAATCTCGACCATCTTCGTTCGGTGGTCGGTTTCCGCGGCTATGCGCAGCGTGATCCGTTGCAGGAGTACAAATCCGAAGCGTTTGAATTGTTTCAGGCGCTGCTGGCCAATCTGCGCCAGGCCGTGATGGCACAATTGATGCGGGTTGAAATTGTGCGCGAAGCCGCCGCCTCGCCAGAACCCGAGATTCCGGACGGCATGCAAGGCCATCATCTGGACGCGACCACCGGAGAAGACGAGTTTGATGCGGCAGAGGCGCAATTCGCCTCCGCCGTCGTCGCTCCGGAAGACCGTGACCCGGATGATCAATCGACCTGGGGCAAGGTTGGCCGCAACGAGTCTTGCCCCTGTGGTTCAGGCAAGAAGTACAAGCATTGCCATGGCGCTTTCTGACGCCCGATGGCTAAGCCCGGAAATCAGGTGAGCTTTGACGGGATCCGCCTGTGCGGATCCCGATTTCTCAGATATGCGGCATTTGTTTCCGCTGCTCTGCTCCGCACGCGGCTGCCCATTCATTGGCCGGCATCGCTGATTTCGCCCCTGTAGCCTGTTTCCGCGGCCATTTGCAGCACAAAATCGGCGCTGCAGTCACGCAACGGGACGGATCGCCGGGATTGTGGGTCAAACCGTTTCTTAACGTCGCCGTGCCAAGGTGCCTGTGCAACAACAGGGTGAAAGCCTGACCATGACGTTGATTGACACAGCCGGCAAATTATTGCCGCCGCGCTACGCTGCGCGGCTGATGCCGCTGTTTGCGCTTCTGGCCACCTTGATGACCGCCACCGACGAGACCAGCGCGGCCCAGCGGATGGCCATCACCGCCTTTACCATTCGCGTTGTCAGCGCGGCGATCGCCTTTGCATCCCAGATCATCCTGGCGCGGCTGATGGGCGAATTCGAATATGGCGTGTTCGTTTTCGTCTGGGTCATCGCGGTCATTCTCGGCAATCTCTCCTGTCTTGGGTTCCACACAGCGGTCATCCGCTTTTTGCCGCAATACCGCACCGATGGCGCCGATGAAGCCATCAGGGGCCTCACCGCGACCGCCCGGATATTCGCCATGATTTCGGCGACGCTGATTGCCGCGTCAGGCATCGCTGCGCTTTATCTGCTTGGCGACAAGATCGAGTCCTATTACATCCAGCCATTGTTCGTGGGCGCCTTTATCCTGCCAATGATCGCGCTCGGCGACGTGCTTGATGGCACCGCGCGGGCAAATGGTTGGCCGGTTCATGCGCTCGCCCCAACCTACATCGTGCGACCGCTGCTGATCCTGGCATTTGTCGCCTGCGCCATTGGCCTGGGTCGCATGGCCGACGCCAACACTGCCATTCTCGCGGCGCTTGCTGCGGCCTATCTGACAACGATCATTCAGTTTTTCGTCATCACCGGCAAACTCAGGCATCGGTTCCCGGTGCGCGGGGTCGAGATCCACTTCAGAACATGGCTGATGGTGGCCTTTCCGATTTTCCTGATCGAAGGCTTCTACTTCATGCTCACCAATGCTGACGTCATCATCGTCGGCCTTTATCTGCCGCCGGAAAAGGTGGCGGTATACTTCGCCGCGGCCAAGACCATGGCGCTGGTCCATTTCGTCTATTTTGCCGTCAAGGCCGCAGCAGCCCAGCGATTTTCCAGCCTTGTTTCAGGCAACGATCGCACCGCGCTCGCGGCTTTCGCCCGGCAGACCGTTCAGTGGACTTTCTGGCCCTCATTGCTGGTTGGCGGCATGGTAATCCTGGCGGGGCCGTTTTTACTGTCGCTGTTTGGTCCTGCCTTCCGGGAAGGCCACATGATCATGATCGTGCTTTTCTGCGGCATCATCGCCAAGGCCATGATCGGCCCAGGAGAGGTGCTGTTGACCATGGCCGGCGAACACAAGATTTGCGCCGCGATCTATGCCGTCGCGCTGACCGCCAATCTCGGCCTCAATGTCACGCTCATTCCCGCCTGGGGTTTGCTCGGCGGGGCAACCGCCACCGCCTCGGCCATGGTCATTGAGGCGAGCTTGCTCCACATCATCATCAGGCGCAGATTGGGCATCGTCATGTTTGTTGCATCAGGCCCGGTTTCACACCGCGGCCATTCTGGAACGGAGGCCGGATAGCATGGCTTCCAGTCCCATCATCCATGATGGCGTCGCCAGCCAGGCCAATGCGCTGATTGGCGAATTCGCTGACGTCGAGACCGCTCGCCCGCTTCCCGACCGTGATATCGCGGTCGGACGGCCGGGACGGCATCTGGCCATCTATCCGGCGCGCGCGGGCTATGAATTGCAGGACGAGCTTGATTTTCTGACCAACCGGGCATTGGAGCCAAACATCTTTTTCTCGGGCCGGTTTCTGGCGCCCGCCATGCCGCGGCTTGAAGACCGGGTCGTTCGCCTGATGCTGATGCGCGATGAGACCGAGACCCATTCGCGCATGCGCCTGATGCTGCCATTCTCGGTGGAAAAACCCGGCTTCTCGGTCGGCGCTTCAATCATCCGCGCATGGGCCAACCCGTTCGGACCCCTGGGGACGCCGCTGCTTGACCGTGAAGACGCCGCGGAAACGCTCGACAACATGCTCGAAGCGCTTTCAAGGCCCGAGACCGGCTTGCCCGGCATCCTGGTCTTGCCTGACTTGCGGCTGGAAGGGCCCGTCGCCAGCCTGCTGCGCGCTGTCGCGCTCAGCCGCAACCTCTCGGTCGCGATCACCGATCAGGCCGAGCGGCCGTTCCTCGAAAGCACCCTGGACGCCGATGCCTATCTGAGCCGGTCCATGTCCCGTCATCATCGCCATGAAATGCGCAGGCAATGGCGCCGTTTGTCCGAACATGGCGAATTGACCTACGCGGTTGCCCGCCAGCCTGATGAAATCCGCTACCATCTGGAGGAATTTCTGACGCTGGAGGATTCGGGCTGGAAGGGACGCCGCAAGTCCGCAATGGTTGCCGACCGTTACCGGGCAGCCTTCGCCCGGGAAGCCGTCAACAGTCTGGCCGAAACCGACAGCGTGCGCATTCACAGCCTGGCGCTTGATGGCGAAGCCATTGCGTCGATGATCGTGTTTGTTTCCGCCAGCGAAGCGTGGACCTGGAAAACCGCCTTCAATGAGGTCTATGCTCGCTATTCTCCCGGCAAACTTCTGGTGGACCGGCTAACCGAATGGCATCTGGATGATCTCAACATCCGGCGCACCGATTCCTGTGCCGCACCCGATCACCCGGTCATGAGCCGGATCTGGACCGAGCGCGAAAGCATGGGAACCATGGTCATCGGCCTTGACCCCAAGCACGACCGCGACGTCCGTCAGGTCGCGACCCAACTCCACATCTACCGCAACACCCGCAACATCGCCCGGCTTCTGCGGGAAAAAATCCGCAACATCGCCCGGCGGTAGGCCCACGCAGCACTGATGGATAGCATTCAGGTGCGGCTTGCCTTGGCTTCCGCAATTGCCTGGTCCCTCAGCAGCCGCCGGATTACCTTGCCGGTCGTGGTCAGGGGCAGGCTGTCGACAAATTCGATTTCGCGCGGATACTCATGCGCCGAAAGCCGGGTCTTGACCCAATCGCGGACGGACTCGGCCAACTCCGCATCTGCCTTGATCCCGGGTGCCACCACCACATAGGCCTTGACGATTTCGGTGCGGGTCGTGTCCGGCTTGCCCACTGCGGCCGCGAGCACCACCGCTGGATGTCCGGTCAGGCAATCCTCGATTTCGCCCGGCCCGATGCGGTAGCCCGACGAGGTAATGACGTCATCGTCCCGCCCGAAAAACGAGAAATATCCATCCGCGTCGCGGACACCCTGATCTCCGGTCAGCATCCAGTCACCAATGAATTTGGCTTCTGTCGCCGCTTCATTGCGCCAATAGCCAAGAAACATCACCGGGTCGGGACGTTTGACGGCGATCTGGCCCGAAGTTCCATCAGGCACAACATTGCCGCCGTCATCGATGACGGCGACCTGGTGTCCGGGGACGGGCTTGCCGATGGCGCCGCCGCGGCTGACGCCGAGTTTGGCGCAGGACGACAGCACCAGATTGCATTCGGTCTGGCCGTAGAATTCATTGATGGTCAGGCCAAGCACCCGCTGCGCCCATTCATAGGTTTCGCGTCCCAGCGCCTCGCCACCGGAGCCGACGGTGCGCAGATCGAGTTGGTGGCGCGACAGCGGGTCGGCAACCGTGCGCATGATTCGGAGCGCGGTCGGCGGAATGAAGGCGTTGCGCACCTTCATTTCCGCCATGATCCTGTAGGCCAGGTCCGGATCAAATTTTTGCGCCTTGGAAGACACCACCGGCACGCCCAGTAGCAGACCCGGCAGCAGGACATTGAGCAGGCCGCCAGCCCACGCCCAGTCAGCCGGCGTCCAGAGCTTGTCGCCCGGCTGCGGCATGAATTCATGATGGGTTTGCACCCCCGGGACATGGCCGATCAGCACCCTGTGCCCGTGCAGCGCGCCCTTGGGCGGCCCGGTGGTTCCGGAGGTGAAGATCATCAGCGCCGGATCGTCCGCACGGGTTGCAACCGCAATCGGCGCATCGGAATGGCCGTTCTCCAGCTCGTCATAGCTGACCGCATCGCCAAACTCATCGCTGTCAGCGGAATCATCGCCGGTGACGATGACGGTTTCAAGCGCGGTCAGACGCTCCCTGATGGCGACAATCTTGCCGCGGCCGGTGGCGGTCGTCACCAGCGCCTTGGCCCCCGACGCGGTCAACCGGTGTTCGACCGCCTCGACCCCGAACAGCAACGCCAGCGGCACGGCAATGGCGCCCAGCTTGTAGATCGCGACATGGGCGATGGCCGTTTCAAATCCCTGCGGCAGCATCAGGGCCACCCGGTCGCCAGGTTTCACGCCAAGCGATCTCAAACCCCTGGCAAACGCGTTCGAGCGCCGCGCCAACCCGTCATAGCTCAGCCGCGCCGGTTCCCCATCGGGATTGAAATGCTCGAGACAGATCCGCTCCGGCTCACGAGCCGCCCAGGCATCCGACACGGCGCCGCCAATGTTGAAAAATTCCGGAACGTCCCACGAAAACCGCGAGGCAATGTCTTCAAGCGTCCGTCCCGCGGGCAGCAACATGACTGGAGATCCTTGCACAAACGCCACAATCCGCCCGCCCACAGGGGCGGCACGACTCTGACCGGGTCAGTTTCTATCAGGGGACCGGTCTGGAATGAAGGGGGCCGGAAATTTTGCTGACAGACCCGTCTGGGGCGGCGTCGCGCAAAGAAAAATGGTGCCCCCTTCCGGACTCGAACCGGAACTCCTTGCGGAACCGCATTTTGAGTGCGGCGCGTCTACCAATTCCGCCAAAGGGGCATTCCACCGTCCAATATTATCTGCCGGAGCAATGGTCAAGCCGCTTGATCCAATTGCAGCATAATGGTCCGAAGTTGCTGAGCTGCCGATGGAAAGCGTCTCCGCGGTCTGTTAAAAGCCGACGGAGATTCGAACTCCCAATGGCGGACAAACACAATGAACGATTTCGCAGCGACGTCGGCACCACGGGGCGCGCTGGCCAAGATCGACGCCATCCTCCAGCTGTACCTGGACGGCGCTGGATCCAATCCGGCCGGCGCCAAGGTGACCATCACGCTTGGCGAGCTCAGCGACCTGATGGAAGAGCGCGCCTTCGGGCTCTTGCTGTTGGTGCTGGCGCTGCCCTGCTGTCTTCCCTTCGTTTATTTGCTGCCGCAACTCGTCGCCCTGCCGATGCTGGTTCTGTCGGCGCAGATGGCTTCCGGCCGGCGGGCGCCTTGGCTGCCCGAGACCCTGCGCAAACGGTCTTTGCCGGTGGCCGGATTGCTTGACGTGGTGGCGCGCGCCAGGCGCTATGGCGGCTGGCTCGAGCGGCTCGCGCATCCGCGCTTCGCAAGC
>LADQ01000096.1 GCA_000961635.1 Hoeflea sp. BRH_c9
GTTCTGGCGCCGGCGGCTGGGCGGCGCCGCAGCCGCCGGACTTGACCCCGAGTAAGGTGACACCAGCGGAAGCGCGGTTGCCGCTCCGCCCGTCCCGCCTGAAAAACCGGTCCCGAACCGGCTCAGGCACTGGACTGGGCGCCGGTGGCGGTCCAAAAAGGCAGTCTCGCAGCCACGAGACGGCTGTTGAGCCTTCTCCAGCCTGGGTCCTGATGATGCAGCTGATTTCCCGTTTGACGCTCAAATTGGTTGCCCATGCGGCCGCAAGTCTGGTCATCGCCGTCTGGTTGATTGCCGCGGCGGGTTCAAGCGCTCGCGCCCATGAAATCAGGCCGGCGATTGTCGATCTCACGTTTGCCGGCGATGGCACGGTGCGGCTTGAAATGTCGCTGATCCTGGAGGCGGCGCTGGCGGAAATCGGCGTCGAACATGCCGACACCAACGACAGTCCCAACGCCCGGCGCTACGACGACTTGCGGCTGCTCGACGAGACCCAACTGGCGGCGGAGTTCGACCGGTTCAAGGCCCGCTTTCTCGAGGGCGTCCGGCTCAAGGCGGGTGAGGCCCGGATCCCGCTTGATGTCGTTTCGGTCGAGCTCGATCCGGTCGGCGACACCGATTTTGCCCGGCTGAGCCGGATCACGCTCGCCGGCGCGCTGCCGCCGGGGGTCACGGAGGTCGCCTATTCGTTCGATCCCGCCTTCGGTCCGAGCGTCATTCGCGTCCCCGATGACAAGGGCGCCTACAGTTTCTCCAGCTATCTCGATGATGGCAGTCCGAGCGAACCGATTCCTGTGCAGGGCGGGCTGACGCTGAGCGCCGGCCAGGTGTTCCTCGACTATATCGGCGTCGGCTTCACCCATATCGTGCCCAAGGGTCTCGATCACATTCTTTTTGTCGTCGGGCTGTTCCTGTTGTCGCCGCGGCTCAAGCCGCTGCTGATCCAGATCACCGCCTTCACGGTGGCCCATTCGGTGACGCTGGCGCTCGCCATGCTCGACGTTATTTCGCTGCCCGCCAGCATCGTCGAACCGCTGATCGCGGCGTCGATTGTCTATATCGCGATCGAGAATCTGGCGACCAACCGGTTGAGCCCGTGGCGGCCCTTCGTGGTGTTCGGCTTCGGCCTGCTGCACGGGCTGGGCTTCGCCGGGGTTCTGAGCGAATTCGGCCTGTCGCCGGCGCATTTCATGAGCGGGCTGATCGGCTTCAATGTCGGCGTCGAGGCTGGCCAACTGGCGGTGGTGGCGGGATGCTACGCGCTGTTTGGCGCCTGGTTCTCGGACAAGAGCTGGTACCGCGCACGCGTCACCATGCCGATGTCGCTGGCGATCGCCTTCATGGCGGCCTGGTGGTTTGTCGAGCGAATCGGCCTGGTTGCCTGACTTGCTGCGGTGCTGGAATCTCCCGGATTTGCTGCGCTTTGCGACAATGGGCCGCGACCTGAAGGGCGCCGCAGCTGCTAAACCGGTCGTGACGGCTTGATCTTGATCAAGGCGTTTGCGGCATGGCGCGGGCATGGTGCAGTCTCATTTAATGGTGCCCCCTATGAACACGCAAACGCCTGCCGACATGACCGATGAAGCTGAGCAGATCGAACGGCTTGAAGCCGAATCGGTGAATGCCGCCTGGAAGCGCAAGCCGCTTTATGAGGCGCGCAAGAAGATCTTTCCGAAGCGGGCCGAGGGCACCTACCGCCGGTTCAAATGGCTGGTGATGCTGGTCACGCTTGGCATCTACTACATCACGCCCTGGCTGAGATGGGACCGTGGACCGTTCGCGCCGGACCAGGCGGTGCTGCTCGATGTGGCCAACCGTCGGTTCTATATGTTCTTCATCGAGATCTGGCCGCAGGAGTTCTTCTTCGTCGCCGGGCTTCTGGTGATGGCCGGCTTCGGGTTGTTTCTGATCACCTCGGCGGTCGGAAGGGCATGGTGCGGCTACACCTGTCCGCAGACGGTCTGGGTTGACCTTTTCCTGGTCGTCGAACGCTGGATCGAGGGCGACCGCAATCAGCGGATGAAGCTTGAGGATGCGCCTTGGAGCGTGTCCAAACTGTCCAAGCGCGTGGCCAAGCATGCGATCTGGATCCTGATCGGGGTGGCCACCGGCGGCGCCTGGATCTTCTATTTCGCCGACGCGCCGACGCTTTTGATGAATTTCATCCATGGCCAGGCGGCGCCGGTCGCCTATATCACCGTGGCGGTGCTGACGGCGACGACCTACACATTCGGCGGGCTGATGCGCGAGCAGGTGTGCATCTACATGTGCCCCTGGCCGCGCATTCAGGCAGCGATGCTGGATGAGAATTCGCTGGTGGTGACCTACAATGACTGGCGCGGCGAACCGCGCGGACGCCACGCCAAGAAGGCTGCGGCGCAGGGCCTGATCCAGGGGGATTGCGTCGATTGCAATGCCTGTGTGGCGGTCTGTCCGATGGGCATCGACATCCGTGACGGCCAGCAGCTTGAATGCATCACCTGCGCGCTGTGCATCGATGCCTGCGACGCCATCATGGACAAGCTGGACCGGCCGCGCGGACTGATTTCCTACGCGACGCTGGCCGATTATGCCGACAACATGGCGCTTGCCCAGAATCCCGAGACCGGCACGATTGATCCAAGGCGCACGCGCACCGAAGGCGGCTTTTCCGACGCGGTCAAGCATTTCAACTGGCGCATCATTTTCCGGCCGCGCGCGCTATTGTATATGGGTGTGTGGTCGCTGGTCGGCATCGGCCTTCTGGTTGCGCTGTTGTCGCGCGACCGGCTGGAGGTCAATGTGCTGCATGACCGCAATCCGCAATTCGTGCTCGAATCCAACGGCGACATCCGCAACGGCTATTCGGTCAAGATCCTCAACATGATCCCCGAACCGCGCGTGATCTTCCTGTCGATCGAGGGACTGCCGGGCGCGACCATGCGGATTCCGGGCATCGACCAGCCCGCAGGCGTGTCCTTCGCAATTCCGGTCGAGCCTGACCGCTTGCGTGAACTCCGGGTCAACGTGCTTCAGCCCAAGGAGTATGTCGCCACCGAGACCGCGACGTTCCGCTTCATCGCCGAAGACAAGGCCAGCACCGAGCGCGACAGCTACAAAGCCAATTTCCATGCGCCGGAGAGCAAGTGATGCAGATGATACGGGCAATTTTCCAGCCGAAGGAATTCACCGGAAAGCACATGCTCGGCGCGATGGTGGCTTTCTTCGGCGTGATCATCACCGTCAATCTGATCATGGCGCGGTTCGCGATCACCACCTGGAGCGGACTGGTGGTGCCCAACACCTATGTGGCGAGCCAGGAATTCAACGGCAAGGCGGCGCAATCGCGCGAAATTGCCGCCTTGGGCTACCAGCTTGATTTCGATTCCGGCGCAGACGGTCTGTCGATCATCTTCACCGACCGCACCGGCGCGCCGGCGCTGGCCGATAGCATGATCGCTGAGTTGCGCCGGCCGGTTGGCACCCATCAGGACCGCGAACTGACAATGGCGCGCGGCAGCGACGGGATCTACCGCGCTCCGGGCCAGCTCGCCGAGGGAGAATGGATCGCCACGGTGACAGCCACCCGGGCTGGCGAGACGCTCTACAAGCGGGGGCGGCGGTTTCATGTCCGCGCGGACGGGAGTCTCAGGCGGTGAGCTGTTGCGCGGCGGGAACGGAAAGCGCCACTGAACTCGAGGCGCTGAAGACGGCGGGACCGTCGGCCGAGGAAATGTGGCTGTCGAGCCGGCCGCTCGGAGACGGAATGCGGCAGGTCGACCTGATCGTGCCCGGCGTCCATTGCGGCGCCTGCATCGCGCTTCTGGAAAAGGAACTCCCCAAGACTTCGGGCATCGACCATGCCAGGGTCAATCTGTCGACCCGGCGGGTGTCGGTGGTGTTCAATGAAAAAGCCGGCGTGAAGACCAGCGGCAAGACCGGCGCCCAGATCAGTGCCTTGACCAGCGAAAACCATGCCGAAACCGTGCTGACGGCGCTCGGCGAAAAATTCAAGGCGCTGGGCTATCCGGCGCATCTGCCCGGCGGCGACGAGGAGGGCGCGGATCCGGCATTCGCCGAACTGCTCAAGGCGCTGGCCGTGGCGGGATTCGCCTCGATGAATGTGATGCTGTTGTCGGTGTCGGTCTGGTCGGGGGCGGAAGCGGCGACGCGCGACCTGTTTCACTGGATCTCGGCGCTGATCGCCGCACCGGCGCTGATCTATTCCGGCCGGATCTTCTTCCGCTCGGCCTGGGGCGCGCTCAGCCATGGCCGCGCCAACATGGATGTGCCGATCTCGCTCGGCGTGATCCTGGCCTATGCGATGTCGCTCTATGAAACCATCACCCATGGCGAGCATGCCTATTTCGATGCGTCGGTGACGCTTCTGTTCTTTCTGCTGGCCGGACGCACGCTCGATCACATGATGCGCGAAAAAGCCCGTTCGGCGGTGCGCAATCTGGTGCGGCTGTCGCCACGCGGCGCCATGGTGATCCGCGACGACGGCAGCCGCGACTATCTGGCGCTCGACGAGATCGAGCCGGGCATGCGTCTGGCGATCGCGCCGGGCGACCGGATCCCGGTTGACGGCCGCATCGTTTCGGGCCGCTCCGACATGGATTTCGCCGTCGTCAACGGCGAGAGCGCGCCGCAACTGGTCGAGGCCGGATCGCTGACGCCGGCGGGCACGCTCAACCTGACCGGAGCGCTGGTGATGGAGGCCACGCGTGCCGCCCGCAATTCGTTCCTGGCCGAAATGGTGTCGATGATGGAGGCCGCCGAGAGCGGCAGGGCCGGCTACCGGCGGATTGCTGACCGGGCCTCGGCGATCTACGCGCCGGCGGTGCATCTCTTGGCGCTCGGCACATTCATCGGCTGGATGATGGTGTCGGGCGACTGGCGCATGGCGATGATGACCGCGGTGGCGGTGCTGATCATCACCTGTCCCTGCGCGCTCGGGCTGGCGGTGCCGGTGGTGCAGGTGATCGCGGCGGGGCGGCTGTTCGAGAACGGCATCATGGTCAAGGACGGCTCGGCGATGGAACGGCTGGCGCAGACCGACCATGTGGTGTTCGACAAGACCGGAACGCTGACGCGGGGCCAGCCGCAACTGATCAATGCCGCCTCGGTGGCGCCCGATCATCTGGCGATCGCTTCGCGGATCGCGCGCGCCTCGCGCCATCCGCTGAGCCAGGCTCTGGCCGCCCATGACAGCGCTGGCGGCAGTCTGCCGGAGCTTCAAGTCACCGAAATGCCCGGCGACGGCGTCGAGGCGG
>LADQ01000258.1 GCA_000961635.1 Hoeflea sp. BRH_c9
GGCGCCGGCGGCATCGGCTCGGCCACCGCGCGGCGGTTTCTCGACCAGGGCGCCTGCGTGGTGCTGGCCGACATCGATGAAGCGATGCTCGCCAAGACCGCCGCCGCTCTCACCGCGGAATACTCCGCCGATGTGGTTCGCACCGTCACCATGAACGTCACCGACGAAGTGGCGGTGGATCAGTCCTACGCCGAAATGGCGGTCGAATTCGGCGGCGTCGACATCGTCGTCTCCAATGCCGGGATCGCCTCCTCGGCCCCGGTCGAGGAGACTTCGCTCGAGCTGTGGAACAAGAACATGTCGATCCTGTCGACCGGCTATTTCCTGGTGTCCCGCGCCGCATTCAAGATGCTGCGGGCGCAAGACATCGGCGGCGCGATCATCTTCATCGCCTCCAAGAACGGCCTTGCCGCCTCCCCCAACGCGTCCGCCTATTGCACCGCCAAGGCCTCCGAGATCCATCTTGCCCGCTGCCTGGCGCTTGAGGGCGCGCCGATGGGGGTGCGCGTCAATGTGGTCAATCCCGATGCCGTGCTGCGCGGTTCAAAGATCTGGTCCGGCGACTGGCTGCAGGAACGCGCCGACGCCTATGGCAAGGAGACCGCCGACCTCGAGGAGCACTACCGGCAGCGGTCGCTGCTCAAACTCTCGGTGCTGCCCGAAGACATCGCGGAAGCAGCCTTCTTCCTGGCCAGCGACGCCTCGTCAAAATCCACCGGCAACATCATCAATGTCGATGCCGGCAATGTGCAGGCCTTCACCCGCTGAGCGGCAGAGATGGATGGGAGCGCAGCATGATCAAGTCATCGCTTGTCGACCAAGTGAACGAGCAAACCGCACAAGCGCTGCGCGAGGATTATGACAGCCTCGGCGCGCGGCTGGCGCGGCGCGGCATTTCGATTGACGCGATCAAGGCGGAGGTGTCGGCCTATGGTGTCGCCGTTCCATCCTGGGGCGTGGGCACCGGCGGAACCCGCTTCGCCCGGTTTCCGGGAGCGGGCGAACCGCGCCACGTCTTCGACAAGCTCGATGATTGCGGCGTCATCCACCGGTTGACCGACGCCACGCCGTCGGTGTCGCTGCATATTCCCTGGGACAAGGCGCCAACCGCGGATCTGAACGCCAAGGCGGAAGAAGCGGGCTTGCGCTTTGACGCGATGAACTCCAACACCTTTCAGGACCAGCCTGATCAGCCGCACTCCTACAAGTTCGGCTCGCTGTCCAACACAAGCGACGAGACCCGCACGCAAGCCGTCGAACACAATCTCGAATGTATCGAGATCGGCAGGGCCATCGGCTCCAAGGCGCTGACGGTGTGGATCGGCGACGGCTCCAATTTCCCCGGGCAGAGCAATTTCACCCGGCAGTTCGAGCGCTATCTGGATGCGATGAAGCGGATCTATCAGGGACTGCCGGAGGATTGGCGGATCTTCACCGAGCACAAGATGTACGAACCCGCCTTCTACTCGACGGTGGTGCAGGACTGGGGCACCAATTACATGATCGCGCAGGAACTTGGGCCCAAGGCCTTCTGCCTGGTCGATCTCGGCCACCATGCGCCGAATGTGAATATCGAGATGATCGTTGCCCGGCTGATCCAGTTCGGCAAGCTTGGCGGCTTCCACTTCAACGATTCCAAATATGGCGACGATGATCTCGACACCGGATCGATCGACCCTTACCGGCTGTTCCTGGTGTTCAACGAGCTGGTCGACGCAGCGCACCGCAAGGCGGATGGTTTCAATCCGGCGCACATGCTCGATCAATCGCACAATGTGACCGATCCGATCGAAAGCCTGATGGTCAGCGCGATGGAAGTCCAGCGCGCCTATGCCCAGGCGTTGCTGGTGGACAGAACCGCGCTTCAGGCCGCCCAGGACGGCAATGATGCGCTGATGGCCACCACCCTGCTCAAGCAGGCGTTCCGGACCGATGTCGAGCCGATCCTGGCCATGGCCCGGCTGGAAAAAGGATCGGCGATCGATCCTGTCGCGGCTTTCCGCCAGTCCGGCTATCGCGCCAAGGTGGCAAGAGAGCGGCCCGCGGTCAGTGGCGGCGGCGGCGGCATCGTTTAGCGCATTCGGGCGGCGCTTCATCGCGCCGCCCGAATGGTTGAATTGCCGATCTGGTTTCGTCCAGAGC
Source organism: Hoeflea sp. BRH_c9 (assembly GCA_000961635.1). Lineage (GTDB taxonomy): Bacteria > Pseudomonadota > Alphaproteobacteria > Rhizobiales > Rhizobiaceae > Hoeflea. The sequence goes on from LADQ01000258.1 coordinate 2,143, forward strand.
CTCAGAGTTGAGCCGACCACTCCGCGTACCAGGCGCGAAACAGGTCATACTGGTGTTCCACATAGTTGCGCTGCGAATCCGTCAACGCGTCGGTTTCATAGAACTGCAGTTCATATTCCGCGTCCCCGGTCAGCACCATCAGATGCTTGTAGTAGAGGACCAGGTCGGCGCCTTCATCAAAGGACGACAGCACGCCCAGCGCCTCATCGAGCTGTTTGGCCTGAAGCCGCGCCCTGGCGTCGCCCGAGGCCGCTTTCTTGCACAGCGCGACAAGGTGGAGCGCTTCGCGCGGCAGCGCATTGCCGATACCGGTGATCGCGCCGGTGGCGCCGCAATTGACGAAGCCGTGGAAAACATTGGTGTCGACGCCGACCATCAGGGTCACGCTGTCATCGGCCGAGGTGATGTGCTCGGCCGCGTAGCGCAGATCCGCCGCACCGCCGAATTCCTTGAAGCCGATCAGATTGGGATGCTCATTGCGCAACGCGAAGAACAGTTCGGCGCGGGTGGCGAAGCCGTAATAGGGGCTGTTGTAGATCACCGCCGGCAATTTGGGCGCCGCCGACAGCACCGCCTTGAAATGCGCGGCCTGCGCGCCGGCTGAACTTCCGCGCGAGAGAACCCGCGGAATCACCATCAGTCCCTGCGCGCCGACTTCGGCGGCATGGGCCGCATGGGCGACCGCCGAGGCGCTGTTGATGGCGCCGGTGCCGACAACCGTGGGAACGCCGGCTTCAACCAGGCGGGCGACGCCTTCCATGCGCTGCGCATCGGTGAGCAGCGGCCAGTCGCCCATCGAACCGCAATAGACCACGCCGGACATGCCGGCTGCGACCAGTTGCGCGCCCTTGCGGACAAGTGCGTCAAAATCAGGTGTCCGGTCGGGCCGGCACGGCGTCATGAGGGCCGGTATGCAACCGGTGAAAACGGATTTGTCCATCGGGCGAGTCCTTTGTTTGCAGTGAACAGGTTTTGGAATCCGACGATCTGGGTGGGAAGCCAAGTCGACAGCAGAAGAATGAACGGCACCACCCCGCGACTCAACCGGCGTGCCTGCCTTTTTCTGGAGACACGAGAACCATAGATTATTGTATTTTTGTTGTCGACATTAAATATTCGGATGATGACACGTCTGCTCATGTCCGGGCCGGCGCGCAAACCGGTATCCGCAATGATCCAGATTTCCAATGATGCTAGAGGCTTATGTTCGCATTCAAGCGATGGTCCCGGGTGATGCTGGCCTGGATCTGCTTGACGATTTGCTCGGCGTGGGCCTGGGCGATACGGTCGGCGGCCTCGATGTCCTGCCGTTCGATCGCCGCCAGCATGTCCTCGTGCTCCTGCAGGTAAATCCGCGGCAGCTTGTCATTGTAGGAGGAATAATAGAGCCGCAGCAGCCGCCGGCCTTCATCGAGAAGGCGCTCGAAAAGCTCGGCGTAGTAGCGGTTCTTTCCGGCTTTGGCGATCTCAGCATGGAAATTGCGGTTGACCTCGATCATCGCCAGCACATCCCTGGCCTCGACGGCTTGGGTGTAGCCGTTCTGAAGCTCCCGGATCGCGGCCAATTGGTCCTCGGTCCGGTTTGCGGCCGCCAGCCGCGTGGTCACCCGGTACATCAGGGACAACGCATCGAAAAACTGCGGCAGGTTGGGGAAGTCGATCGGCGCCACGATGGTGAAGCGGTTGGGCAGGGTGACGACCAGCCCTTCCCCGGCGAGCTTGACCATCGCCTCGCGGACCGGCGTCCGCGAAATGCCAAAACGCTCCGCCAGCTTGACCTCGTCAATGGCGCTGCCGGGTTGCAGCGTCAGATTGAGGATCTCGCGCTTGAGCGTATCATAGACGGCGCCAACGCCCTGCCCGCGCTTGCGCTTCGTCTCGGGATGATCCGCCGGAACCGGCTGTTCAAGGCTCATGCTGTCTCCATACATCACTGCGGCACCGAGGAGCACTACAACTCCGCGCGGCCAAATACAATTTTCCCGCGGCCCAAATCTGGCGCGGCTGATCCGGGCCTTTTCCTGCAAGACGCCCGCCTCATTTTCAACCTGCGCGACTCGGGGGCGGCGACGCCTTGTCCGCGCCGGACAGTCGTGACATCCATTGTACCATCGTTGACTGCGGGGAGGACAAGCGCGCAATGACATCACATACCATCGATCTGTCGTCGGGATGGAGCGTGTCGAATGGCACGATGAGCGCGTCACTGCCGGTGCCGGGCGATGTGCATTCGGCCTTGCTGGATGCGGGGCTGATTGCCGATCCCTATTGGCGCGACACCGAGGTCTCGCTCGACTGGATCCATGAAAGCGAATGGGTGGCGACACAACAGTTTGACCTGGCCCGGACCGATGGCGGGCATTGGACCCTGTCATTTGACGGCATTGATTGCATCGCCGATGTAAGCCTGAACGGCGTGTTGCTCGGACGCGTCGAGAACCGGTTTCTGCGCCATGATTTCGAGGTCGGCGCAGCACTTCGCAGCGGCGAGAATTGTCTCGAAATCCGCTTCCTCTCCAATTCCACTGAAGCGGCGCGGAAAGCCGCCCGTTCGCCCTACAAGGTTCCGTTCTCAAAGGACAACAACCGGCTCCCGCATTACAATTTCCTGCGCAAGCCGCAATGCGATGCCGGTTGGGACTGGAACATCGCGCTGTCGCCGCTGGGATTATGCGGACCGGTTAGCTTGCGGCGCAATCAGGTGGCGCGGCTCGATGACGTCATGGTCCGGCAGATCCATCAGGACGGCAGCGTCAGGCTGGACATCGATTTGCATTACACCGCTTTCGCGGCCGGCAGTATCGAGGCCGGAGCCGCATGCGGCGCGCAATCAGACGTTTCGACCATTCAGGTCTGGCCAGGCAAGGGGCAGACACGGCTGAGCATCGACATCGATGATCCGGAACTGTGGTGGCCGGCGGGGCATGGATCACAACCGATGCATGATCTCGTCCTTCGCCTCGAAGAAGACACCAGAATACGCCGCATCGGGCTGCGCACAGTGGAGCTTGTCACCGACGCGGATGAAGCGGGCCATCGCTTTGCGTTCCGGGTCAATGGCCGCGAGATCTTCATGCGCGGCGCCAACTGGATCCCGGCGGATGCGCTTCCCGCGCGCGCAACGCCCGCAGTTGTTCGTGACCGGCTGACCTCGGCGGTCGAGGCCAACATGAACATGATCCGGGTCTGGGGCGGCGGGCAGTATGAACCGGACTGGTTTTACGAGATCTGCTCGGAGCTCGGATTGATGGTGTGGCAGGATTTCATGTTCGCCTGCAGTCTCTACCCGGCCGATGATCACGCCTGGCTTAACAGTGTCAGGCGCGAAGCCCGCCAGCAGATCCGGCGGCTGTCGTCGCATCCCTGCATGGCGCTGTGGTGCGGCGACAATGAAGTCATCGGCGCGCTGACCTGGTTTGAGGAAAGCCGGACCGACCGCGACCGCTATCTCGCCGTCTATGCGCGGCTCAACGCGGTGCTGGAAGAGGCGGTGGCGGAGGAAAACCCCGACATCGCCTTCTGGCCATCCTCGCCCTCGGTCGGTCCGCTCAATTTCGGCGACGGCTGGCATGACGACAGCTCGGGCGACATGCATTTCTGGGACGTGTGGCATTCGTCCAAGGATTTCGAGCACTACCGCACGGTGCGCCCTCGCTTTTGTTCCGAGTTCGGCTTTCAGTCCTTCCCGTCGAACCGCGTCATCGAGAGTTTTACCGAACCGGAAGACCGCAATGTGTCGTCCGGCGTCATGGAGGTGCATCAGCGCAATCTCGGCGGTAACAGCCGCATCGTGGAAACGCTGGCGCGCTATTTCCGCTTTCCCGAGCGGTTCGAGGACATGACCTGGCTTTCGCAGGTGAGCCAGGCCCTGGCGATGAAGACGGCGGTCGAATTCTGGCGGTCATCGAAGCCGCGCTGCATGGGCACGCTGTACTGGCAGCTCAACGACACCTGGCCGGTGGCGAGCTGGGCGTCGCTCGAATATGGCGGCGGCTGGAAGCTGGTGCACTACATGGCGCGAAGGTTCCAGGCGCCGGTGCTGGTGACCGCCCAGCCCGACGCCAATACCGGCGACATCGTGCTGTGGGCGATCAACGACACCGGCCGCGAAGTTCTGCTCGAGGTCGCCGCGCGGCGCGTATCGACCCGGGGCTCGATGGTCGAATGCGGCGCCTGGTCCTGCCCATGTCCGACCGAGCGCGCCGTCGAAATTGCCCGCCTGCCCGCCGGGGATTTCGCCGCTGATGAATTCCTGCATTTCACCTGGCAGGACGGCAGTGGCGGACACCGAGGTGGAAACGATTATCTGCTACGCCGCCCGAAAGACTACCGGTTTCAAAAACCCGACATCGAGGTGAGCGATGACGCCGGCGCCGTGACGCTGACCAGCGATGTTCCGGCGCTCTATGTCACCCATGATCACGGCGGATCCGATATCTGGTCCGACAATGGCTTCACGCTCCTGCCGGGCATTGCCAAAGTGCTCAAGCGCAGCCGCCGGCGCGGCGGGGTTCGGGGCGATGAGAGGGTCCGGTTTCTGCAGGGTTGAGACCGGTACCTGAGTGGAGTCATCCAAGGCTGGGGATAAATTTGCTTGCGGCGAAATAGCCGGGTGCAAGCTCCATTCTGCGGCTTTGCTAGTGGCTGTCAAAGCGCTATACAGCCAGCGGAATCTCCTTCCCCGGAGGCGGGCCGACCGCACAAACCGGCTGAATCAAGCGCCGCGGCACGCTTTTTGGCGAGGCGGCAGGCAAAACACGAAGAAAGTTGCGAAAAATGGGTAAGAACGCCGACATCCAGGCACGCAAGACGGACGCCATGGCGCGGGGCGTCGGCGTGATGACGCAGATCTATGCCGACCGCGCCGAGAACGCCGAAATCTGGGACGTCGAGGGCAACCGCTACATCGATTTCGCCGCCGGCATCGCGGTGGTCAACACCGGCCATCGCCATCCCAAGGTGATCGCCGCGGTGAAGGCCCAGCTCGACCGCTTCACCCACACCTGCCACCAGGTGGTGCCTTACGAGAATTATGTTCATCTGGCCGAACGGCTGAACAAGCTGGTGCCCGGCGATTTCGACAAGAAGACGATCTTCGTGACCACCGGCGCCGAAGCCGTGGAAAACGCCATCAAGATCGCCCGCGCCGCCACCGGCCGCGCGGCTGTCGTCTCCTTCTCCGGCGCCTTTCACGGCCGCACCTTCATGGGCATGGCGCTCACAGGCAAGGTGTTTCCCTACAAGGCAGGCTTTGGCGCGATGCCAAGCGACGTCTACCACGTCCCCTTCCCGGCGGCGCTGCATGGCGTCTCCGTCGAGCAATCGCTTTCAGCGCTGGAAACCCTGTTCAAGGCCGATGTCGATCCGGCCCGGGTGGCGGCGATCATCCTTGAGCCGGTGCAGGGCGAAGGCGGTTTCTACGAAGTGCCCGCGGGCTTCTTCAAATTGTTGCGCGAGATCTGTGACAAGCATGGAATCCTGTTGATCGCCGACGAGATCCAGACCGGGTTTGCCCGCACCGGCAAGATGTTCGCGATGGAACACCACGGTGTGGCGCCTGATCTGACCACCATGGCCAAGGGCCTGGCCGGCGGCTTTCCGCTGGCGGCGGTGACCGGACGCGCGAGCGTCATGGATGCGGCCAATCCCGGCGGACTGGGCGGCACCTATGGCGGCAATCCGATCGGCATCGCCGCAGCCCATGCCGTGCTCGACGTGATCGACGAGGAAGGCCTCTGCGAGCGCGCCATGCAACTGGGCAACCGGCTCAAGCAGCGGCTGCAAGCCATCCGCGAGGACGTGCCGGAGATCGTAGACATCCGTGGCCCGGGATTCATGAACGCCATCGAATTCAATGACGTCAAGACCGGCAAGCCGAGCCCTGATTTCACCAATGCCGTCAAGGCCCGCGCTCTGGAGAAGGGCCTGATCCTGCTCACCTGCGGCGTCTACGCCAATGTCATCCGCTTCCTCTCACCCGTAACCATTCAGGATGGGGTGTTCCAGGAAGCGCTGGACCTGCTTGAAGCGTCCATTCGCGAAGTCCATTCAGAATTTGGAGCCATTGCATAATGACCAACACACCTCTCGCAGACATGCTCAAAAACCCGGACCTGCTGGTCAGCGCGGCCCTGGTCGGCGGCGAATGGGTCAAGACCGGCCCCGGCGGCAAGACCTTTGACGTTCTCAACCCGTCCACCGGCGAAGTCATCACCGCGCTTCCGGATCTGGGCGTCGCCGAAACCAAGACGGCCATCGACGCCGCCTATCTGGCGCAAAAGGACTGGGCCAAAAAAACCGGCAAGGAACGCGCCGCGGTGCTGCGCAAGCTCTATGATTTGATGGTGGCCAATGCCGACGATCTGGGCGCCATCCTGACCGCCGAAATGGGCAAGCCGCTTCCCGAAGCCACGGGCGAGATTCTCTATGGCGCAAGCTTCATCGAGTGGTTCGCCGAAGAAGCCAAGCGGATCTATGGCGACGTCATTCCCGGCCATCAGCCGGACAAGCGGATCGTGGTGATCAAGCAGCCGGTCGGCGTGGTCGCCGCGATCACACCGTGGAACTTTCCCAATGCGATGATTGCGCGCAAGCTCGGGCCGGCGCTCGCCGTCGGCTGCGCCTTCATCTCCAAGCCCGCAGCCGAGACGCCGCTGTCGGCGCTGGCGATGGCCAAGCTCGCCGAAGATGCCGGTCTGCCCAAAGGCCTGCTCAGCGTCATCACCTCGAAATCGAGCGCCGCCATCGGGCAGGAATTCTGCTCCAACGACAAGGTGCGCAAGATCACCTTCACCGGCTCGACCGAAGTCGGCCGCATCCTGATGCGGCAATCGGCCGACCAGATCAAGAAGACCTCGATGGAACTCGGCGGCAACGCACCCTTCATCGTCTTCGACGACGCCGATCTCGACGCCGCTGTCGAAGGCGCGATGATTTCCAAATACCGCAACAACGGCCAGACCTGCGTCTGCGCCAACCGGATCTATGTGCAGTCGGGCGTCTATGACGCGTTTGCCGAAAAGCTCGCCAAGGCTGTCGGCAAGATGAAGATCGGCGACGGCTTTGGCGACGGCGTGACCACCGGTCCGCTGATCAGCGAGGACGCGGTCGAAAAGGTGGAAGACCACATCGCCGACGCCAAGAGCAAGGGCGCCAAGGTGCTCACCGGCGGCAAGCGCCACGACCTCGGCGGCACTTTCTTCGAGCCGACGATCCTGACCGGCGTGACCCGCGACATGAAGGTGGCGGGCGAGGAAACCTTCGGCCCGGTGGCGCCGCTGTTCAGGTTCGACACGGTGGAAGATGTGATCGAACAGGCCAATGACACCATTTTCGGCCTGGCGTCCTATTTCTACGCCAATGACCTCACCCGGGTCTGGCGGGTGGCCGAGGCGCTGGAATACGGCATGGTCGGCGTCAACACCGGCCTGATCTCGACCGAAGTGGCGCCGTTCGGCGGCGTCAAGCAATCGGGTCAGGGCCGCGAAGGCTCGAAATATGGCTGCGACGACTATCTCGAGATGAAATATATCTGCCTCGGCGGGATCTGAGACCGGCATCAATGGCCGGGGTTCGCCCCGGCCACCCCATCAGCTGCCCGGCACTGTCGGACACGCGTGAGCATTCACTCTTCCCAATCGGTGCCCGCCGGCGGCCGATCCCGGTTCTTCTCGGTTTTGATGGCCTCATCCGCTTCGGCGATATCATCCCCCGTTGGCGCAGCCGGCGGCTCGTTGCGGTCGCTGTCGGTCAAAGCGAAGCGATAGTACATCGGGAAGTGGTCGGAGCCGACGAAACGCTGCCGCTCGATCGCCACCAGCTCGAAGTCGCGCGAGTGGAAAATGTGATCAAGCGGCCAGCGCAGGAACCAGTAGCGCGCGTCAAACGTGTTGAACAGACCGCGGCCCTGGCGCGGATCGAGCAGTCCGGAAATCCTCAGAAAGCGGCGCGTGGTCCTTGACCAAGCGACATCGTTGAGATCGCCGGTGACGATCAGCGGCAATGTCTCGTCCCGCGCCTCCTCCGCCACCAGCAGGATTTCGGCGTCGCGGCCGAGCGTATCCCGGTTGGGCAGTGGCGGCTCCGGGTGAAGCGCTATGACCCGGACGTCGCGGCCGCCAGGCAACGTCACCACACAGGATATGCTGGGCACTTCCTCGTTCAGCAAAAACCGCACCTCGCTTTCGCGCAACGGGTAGCGACTGGCCAGGATCATGCCGAAGCTGTTTTCCTGGGTTTGTTCGATCACTTCAGCATAGGTCGAAAGACAGGGCCGGAGCGCGTCGCCCCAGGCGCGGTCGATTTCCATGAAGACGGCGATGTCGGGTTTGCGGTCGCGGACCAGACCGATAACGAGTTGATAATCCCGGTTGCCCTGCTTGACGTTGCAGGCGAGCACCGAGATCGTTGCCGCGCTGCTCACGTCTCCGGCAAAACGCGCGGTCTGACAGCGCCAGATTGGCGTGAAGCGCAGCACATGGACCGACTGGATGCCTATCGCGATGGCGGCCATGCCGATCGCAGCAAGGGTGGTGGGTGTGAGGTCGCCAAAAATCAGCGCTGCGGCAAGCACCAAGGCTGCAACCCCGATGGCCTGCAGCCGGCCGAAATCGAAGGATCGCACCATGCCGTGCGCAAAGGTCAACAGCGGCACCAGCGTGGCAAGCAGGCAGATTGCCGCCAAAACTACGAGAACTGCGGAAATCACGTGCGCACTCCATCAGGCGGCTGGCGGGGGCCTCCACCAAAGCACCGGTTCCGTTCTGGTTCAACTGCAGTAATTACCGCACTCCCGGATAGGGCGGCGTTTTGGCCAGGGAGGCGCGAATTGAGCTGGTATCGCAAGTATCGAGCATGGACAAATCCCTGTTTGCCGCTGCTATGGCATCATCGCGGCGCGGGAACGGCCCGGTGTAGCGGCTGCCGAACTTGTAGAACCAGCCGCCTCGCCAGGTCTCGATCTCGAACAGGTTCTCGTCCATCGTCCAATCTCCGTCATCTCAAGGTAAGACCAACGCGACATGCCGCCGCCGGTTCCGCCAGTTTCCGCGCATATCTTCAGGGCGGCCGGGGTGGGTGCCCGCCGGCCCCCTTGTAACTCACGAGGGGCGAGGAGAGAGTGACGCGGGTTCAGTTTGTCCACGTGTTGGGCGGTTGGCAGGTACCGTGGCCCCCCGATTTCCGTCATGCCGGACTTGATCCGGCATCCAGCGGCGAGCGTCCGCGAGCCCGAAGACTCATTTTTGCATGTGTCGAAGGAGTCTCTCACCGCGTGGACACGCGGTGGCTGGATCCCGGACCGGGTCCGGGATGACGGAGGAGAGTCGTCGCTACGCCCGGCCCCCTCACCAACAAAATCTGAGAGTTAGCTGCGCGAAGATCGCGATTGCCTTCGCGCGGCGACGCGCTCAGGCCTCCGTTCGCTGAAATCGATCCACTGGATCGATTTCTGGCCTTCGGCCAACGCTCCGAAGCCCCTACCCTAAAATTCCCGGCAGGTTGAGCCCGTGTTCGCGGGCGCAATCAATGGCGATGTCGTAGCCGGCGTCGGCGTGGCGCCAGACGCCGGAGGCCGGGTCGTTCCACAACACGCGTTCGAGCCGTTTTGCCGCGGCCTCGGTGCCGTCGGCGACGACGACCATGCCGGCATGCTGCGAAAATCCCATGCCGACGCCGCCGCCGTGGTGGATCGACACCCAGGTGGCGCCCGACGCGGTGTTGACAAGCGCATTCAAGAGCGGCCAGTCACTGACGGCGTCGGAGCCGTCCTGCATGGCTTCGGTCTCGCGGTTGGGGGAAGCTACGGAGCCGGAATCGAGATGATCGCGGCCGATGACGATGGGCGCTTTCAGTTCGCCCGAGGCCACCATCTCGTTGAAGGCGAGACCGGCGCGGTGGCGGTCGCCCAGGCCAATCCAGCAGATCCGCGCCGGCAGGCCCTGGAAGGCGATGCGCTCGCGCGCCATGTCGAGCCAGGCATGGAGATGGGCGTTGTCGGGGAACAACTCCTTCATCTTGGCGTCGGTCTTGTAGATGTCCTCGGGATCGCCCGACAGCGCCACCCAGCGGAACGGGCCGATGCCGCG
>LADQ01000247.1 GCA_000961635.1 Hoeflea sp. BRH_c9
CTTTTGCCGGCGCGTTCTCGGCCTTCGCGCTCGTTGCGCTGCTGTCAAACGGCGCCACCAGCGGCCCCAACCACACGATCCTCGCCGGCGTCGCCGCTTCGCAGCTCTTCAACGCGCTGACTTCCTATATCGTCACCACCTCCGGCAACGCCCAGCAGGCCCGCGACGTCATGTTCTGGCTGCTTGGCAGTTTCGGCGGCGTGCGCTGGCCGGATTTCCAGCTTCTGCTGGTCGTCGTCGTGGTCTCTCTGGCGATCTGCATCTGGATGGCCCGCGCGCTCGACGCCTTCACCTTCGGCGACGAGGACGCCGCGGCCTTGGGCATTCCGGTGGCGCGGATCCGTTTGGTGATGTTCGCCGTGACCGCCGTCCTGACGGCCACCATCGTCAGCATGGTGGGCGCGATCGGCTTCGTCGGCCTGGTGGTGCCGCACGCCGCGCGCTACGTGATCGGGCCTTTGCATTTGCGGCTGCTTCCGGCCTGCGCCGTTGTCGGCGCAGTGTTCATGGTGAGCGCGGACATTGCGTCGCGGGTCATCGTGGCGCAGCAGACGGTTCCGATCGGCGTCGTCACGGCCCTTGTCGGGGTGCCGTTCTTCGCCATTATCCTTTACCGTGCGAGACCCCAGCCATGATCGTTGTCGCCGAAAACCTGTTCTGGGGCGTCAAGCGCAAGACAATCGTTTCCGATGTGTCGCTGTCGGTGGCGCGGGGCGAAACGCTCGGCCTGATCGGCCCGAATGGATCGGGCAAATCGTCGCTGCTTCGCCTGCTGGCGGGTCTCAGGCGCCCGGATTCCGGCCGGGTGGCGATCCACGGTCAGGACATCGCTCAGATTTCGCGCCGCGCCCTGTCGCAGCAGATCGCCTTCGTGCAGCAGAACGCCGCCACCGATACGAATGTCAGTGTGCTTGATGTCGTCCGGCTGGGCCGAACGCCACACCGCTCCGCCCTGTCGGGCTGGTCACCTGAAGACCAGACGGCGGTGGCGCTGGCGCTGGAAAGGGTCGACATGAGCGATCGCTTGGCACAGGCTTGGCAAACCCTGTCGGGCGGCGAGCGCCAGCGGGTCCATATCGCCCGCGCCCTGGCGCAGTCCCCGAAGATCATGTTTCTCGACGAGCCGACCAATCACCTCGACATTCATCATCAGATCGAAATCCTGCGGCTGGTTCGCGATCTCGATCTGACAAGCGTGGTGGCGTTGCATGATCTCAATCTCGCGGCCATGTTCTGCGACAGAATCGTGGTTTTGGACGAGGGGCGGGTCTTTGCCTCCGGAACGCCAGAAGACGTCCTGACCGAGCCGCTGTTGCGTGAGGTCTTCCGGGTCGAGGCCGGGGTAAGCTCGTCGCCGTATCACAACCGCCCGCACATTCATTTCATGGCCGGCTGAGCCCTTACCCAATCACCCCCGCCCCCACGCACGCGTGCCTGGCGCATTCCAGTTCCAGCGTCGTGTGACCCAGCCCGAACTCCTGTTTGAGCCTGTCCTTGACCGCCTGCTTGATGGCGTCGGCGTTGTCCCAGCGGCCGGCGTCGATGACGAGGTGGGCGTCCAGCGCTGCCTCGTGTTCCTGCATCTGCCACAGGTGCAGGTGGTGGACGCTGGTGACGCCGTCGATGGCTTCGATGGTTGTGATCACCTGGGCCGCGTTCAGCTCCGGCGGGGCGCCGAGCATCAGGATGCGGATGACGTTGCCGATTTCATTGAACGACATCCACAGGATGTAGCCGGCGATCATCAGCGTCACAGCCGGGTCGATCCACAGCCAGTCATAGAGGATGATCAGGGTGCCTGCGAAGATCACCGCGATCGAGCCCAGCGCATCGGCGACATTGTGCAGGAAGGCGGCGCGGATGTTGACGCTGTCCTTGGACAGCGAATAGGTGAGCATCGCGGTCACCACGTCGACGGCGAGCGCCACGCCGGCGATGATCACCACCAGCCAGCCGTCGACGCCCGAGGGTGTCAGGAAGCGCATCACCGCCTCGTAGATCAGATAAAGCCCGATCACCATCAGCGTGGTGTAATTGATCAAGGCCGCCACCACTTCGGCGCGGCCATAGCCGAAGGTCATGGCCCCGTCAGCCGGGCGGCGGGCGATCTTGCGGGCGAAAAAGGCGATGATCAGCGACAGCGCGTCAGACAGATTGTGGATGGCGTCGGCGATCATCGCCAGACTGCCCGAGAGGATGCCGCCGATGATCTGCGCCACGGTCAGGCCGAGATTGACGATGACCGCCCAGGCCACGCGCGCGTCGCCCGCATTTGGATCGACATGGTGATGATGATGGCCTGCCATTGGGGTCCGCCTGTGCGTGAATTTCCGGTTCGCGACAGTCTTACCCCCACAGGAGGCCAAAGGCACAGGTAAAATGCGGATGCGCTTTCTTGTCGCCCGGGCATATCACTCAGTCGTGTCACTGGGGCGAATTGCATTGCGGCAAACCACTTCCTAAATAGGCCGGACACATGAGAAATCCGGGCGAGCGCCAGACGGGCGCCGCGATGGCAAGGACGCGACGCGTGAACAACTACACCTATCCGCATTTTCCGACACGGCATGGCTATATGTCGGAGAAGATCCAGCAGGATTACATCCGCGCGGCGATCGCGCAGAAAGTCCTGCCCCATGAAGCGCACCGGATCGCGCAGATCATCTCGCTTGATGCCTCCAACGACCCGGCCAGGCCGATCCAGTTCTGGCAATTGTATTCGGTGCTGGGGCCGCAGCGGATCGTCGCCATTGTCAGGGATTTTTACAGCCGCGTGTTTGCCGACGAGGACTGGTTTGCCTCGGCTTTTGCCCGCATCGGCGGGGTGGAGCATCACGTCAATACACAAGCTTCGATGTGGGTCGATGTGATGGGCGGCGGCCCGGCCTACCATGGCGGCGACTTCCGCCTCAATTTCCACCACACCCACAACGCCATGGAGGTGATGACCGACAAGGGTGCGGCGCGCTGGACAGAACTGATGCTGAAGACCTTGGATTCCTGCGCCCGTCACATGACAGACGATCCGCGCGTGCGGCCCGCCATCAACACCTTCCTCACCCATTTCATGGGTAAGTACGCGTCTGAATTCGGCTTTGAAAACAAGAGCCTGTTCGGCGACATCAATCCGCCGATCCGGCGCAAGCTGAATTTCATGAACATGAGCACGGAGGCGATCGAGGCGCTGAGCGAAGATGAACTCCGCGAGGCGCTGAGCGAACAAGGCGTCGACACCTCACACTACCCGGCCAAGCAGGATCTGGTGAACAAGGCGCAGATGCTGTGATGTGAGGCGGGGCCGGCCGGAGGCAGCCCCTGCCCCGGATCAGGGCCGTCTCAGACAAGGGCGCGAGGCGCCCGCCGCCAGGAATTGGCCCCGATCGAAGCCTCATGCGTCGGCACCGTGTGAAATGCTCCACCACGGGGTGCAAGCCAAGTCTGCGCATTCGTTCAAGGTGCGGTTATCTTCCCTTGGTTTCGGTTTATTTGCACAAAAACTCACATCCATCACCGCCCGTTTTGCTTTTTTTGGCCCGGTTTTGGTCCGAAACCCCTTTTGCCTCCTGTTAAACCATTCGAAGGACTGAAGATAAGGGCTTGCCATTTGCGCCATGACCCAGAATAGTCGAGCCGAAAAACGAAAAAGCCAATTGGGAGGACTACCATGACTTTGAAATCCATTCTGCTGAGCACCATTGCCGGCGTCGCCTTGACGATCGCGGCGCCTTTGGCCGCATCCGCGGCCGAATGCGAGCGCGGCGCGCTCGACACCCGCTATTGCGATGTCGACGGCGACATGATCGCCGACATTCCCACCGATCCGGCCGAACTGTCCGATCCGGATGAGCTCGTTTTCGCCTATACGCCGGTTGAGGATCCGGCTGTCTACAAGGAAGCCTGGGCTGATTTCCTGACCCATCTCGACAAGATCACCGGCAAGAAATCGGTGTTCTTCCCGGTGCAGTCCAACGCCGCCCAGATCGAAGCCATGCGCTCGGGCCGCCTGCACATCGCCGGCTTCAACACCGGCTCCAATCCGCTGGCTGTCAACTGCGCCGGGTTCCGCCCCTTCACCATCATGGCCTCTGAAGATGGCGGCTTCGGCTACGAGATGGAGATCATCACCTATCCGGGTTCGGGCATCGAAAAGGTTGAGGACATCAAGGGCAAGGTCATGGCCTTCACCTCGGAAACATCGAATTCCGGCTTCAAGGCGCCGTCGGCGCTGCTCAAGGCCGAATACGGCATGGTCGCCGGCACCGATTTCGAGCCCGCCTTCTCCGGCAAGCATGACAACTCGATCCTCGGCGTCGCCAACAAGGATTATCCCGCCGCGGCGATCGCCAATTCGGTGATGAGCCGGATGATCGAGCGCGACGTGATCAAGGCCGACCAGGTCAAGTCGATCTACAAGTCGCAGACCTTCCCGACCACCGGTTTCGGCGTGGTCTACAATCTCAAGCCCGAGCTGCAGGAAAAGATCAAGGAAGCCTTCTTCACCTTCCCCTGGGAAGGCTCGTCGCTGAAGAAGGAATTCGAGAAATCCAACGAAGGCCAGTTCCTGGAAATGAACTACAAGGATTTCTGGGACGTCGTTCGCAAGATCGATGCGGCCAACGGCGTTCAGTATACCTGCGGCTGATCCGGTTCCGTGACGCCGCGCTTTAACCGGTGCTGCGTATCTCATCTGTCTGGCGCCGCAGCCCATCGCGGCGCCTCATTTCTGCCGATCACGGGGCCCCATGCTCGAACTCAAGAAACTGACCAAGACCTATCGCACCGGCGACAAGGCGCTTCAGGACGTCACCCTGACCGTGCCCAAGGGACAGGTCATGGCCCTGATCGGGCCATCGGGCGCCGGTAAGTCCACGCTGATCCGCTGCATCAACCGGCTGGTCGAGCCGACTTCGGGCAGCGTCATCCTCGACGGCGCCGACATCACCGCGCTCGGCGCCGGCGGTTTGCGCAAGATGCGCCGCAGGATGGGCATGATCTTTCAGGAATACGCGCTGGTCGAGCGGCTCACCGTGATGGAGAACGTGCTCTCCGGGCGGCTCGGCTATGTCGGCTTCTGGCGCTCGTTCCTGCGCAAATTTCCGCAATCGGATGTCGATGAAGCGTTCCGGCTGCTTGACCGCGTCGGTCTGCTGGAGATGGCCGACAAGCGCGCCGACGAACTCTCCGGCGGTCAGCGCCAGCGGGTCGGCATCGCCCGCGCCCTGATCCAGGATCCGCGGCTCCTGCTGGTCGACGAGCCCACCGCCTCGCTCGACCCGAAAACCTCGCGCCAGATCATGCGGCTGATTTGCGAATTGTGCGCCGAGCGCGACCTCGCCGCCGTCATCAACATTCACGATGTGGCGCTGGCGCAGATGTTCGTCGAGCGCATCGTCGGCTTGAAGGCAGGCGAACTCGCCTTTGACGGCAAGCCCACCGAGATGACCGAAGAGGTGCTGACCAACATCTATGGCGAGGAAGACTGGCAGGCCACCATCCGCAATGTCGATGACGAAGAAGCCGAAGCGGCGCTGGCGGCGTCATGACCGCTGAAGCCCTCGACAACAGGATCGGCACAGCCTGGAAAAAGCCGCCTCTGATTACCAACCCCGCGCTGCGCTGGACCCTGTTCATCGGCGGCCTGGCCTATGTCGTGCTGGCGGTCAGCTCGATCGACGTCAACTGGGCCCGCGTCGCCGAAGGCCTGAGCCGCGGCTGGGCTTTCATCACCGCGTTCTTCAGTCCGGATTTTGTCTCCCGCGGCGGCGACATCTGGGCCGGCATCCTCGAAAGCATCATCATCACCATCACCTCGACCGTGGTCGGCATCGCCATCTCGATCCCGATCGGGCTGGGTGCTGCGCGCAACATCGCGCCGCTGCCGGTCTATCTGGTCTGCCGGGCCATCGTCTCGCTGTCGCGGGCTCTCAACGAGATCATCGTCGCCATCCTGCTGGTGGCGATCTTCGGATTTGGCCCGCTGGCGGGGTTTTTGACCCTGTCCTTCGCCACCATCGGCTTCATGTCGAAGCTGCTCGCCGAAGACATCGAGGAAATGAGCAAGGCGCAGGCCGAGGCGATCCGCGCCACCGGCTCGTCCTGGCTGCAATGGATCAATTACGGCGTGCAGCCGCAGGTGATGCCGCGGCTGATCGGACTGTCGATGTACCGCCTCGACATCAACTTCCGCGAATCCGCGGTGCTGGGCCTGGTCGGCGCCGGCGGCATCGGGGCCACGCTGAACACCGCCTTTGACCGCTATGAATTCGACACCGCGGCGGCGATCCTGCTGATCATCATCGTCACCGTCATGGCGCTCGAATATCTCTCGGGCATCATCAGGGCAAAGGTGCAGTAATGCCGGTATCAACTGACGTTCATGGCGCCAAGATCTGGCAATTGCGCAACCGCAACCAGACGCTCATCCGCTGGGGCAGCTATCTCGCCGCCGTCGCCATCTTCATGTGGTGCTGGCAGCGGATCTCCGAGGCCACCACCTGGTTCTTCGTCTGGGACGCGCCGCGCATCGCAGCCGACATTGGCGGCCGCGCCTGGCCGCCGCGCTGGTCCTATATGGACAAGCTCTGGGGTCCGCTGTGGGACACGTTCAACATGGCCACGCTGGGCACCGTGCTGGCTTTGTTTCTGGCGGTTCCGGTGGCGTTCCTGGCGGCGCGCAACACCACGCCGAGCACGCTGTTCATCAGGCCGGTGGCGCTGTTCATCATCGTCTCCACTCGCTCGATCAATTCGCTGATCTGGGCGCTGCTGCTGGTCGCCATCGTCGGACCGGGCGTCTTTGCCGGGCTGATGGCGATCGCGCTGCGCTCCATCGGCTTCTGCGCCAAGCTGCTCTATGAGGCAATCGAGGAGATTGACGAGAAGCAGGTCGAGGCGATCACCGCCACCGGGGCCAGCCGCTGGCAGGTGATGGCCTATGGCATCGTGCCGCAGATCCTGCCCGCCTTTGCCGGCATCAGCGTCTTCCGCTGGGACATCAACATCCGCGAATCGACCGTGCTCGGCCTGGTCGGCGCCGGCGGCATCGGGCTGCAATTGCAATCCTCGCTCAACACGCTGGCCTGGCCGCAGGTGACCTTGATCCTGATCGTCATCCTGTTCGCCGTCATTGTCGGCGAATGGGTGTCCGCCAAGGTGCGGGGCGCCATCATTTGAGCACCGGATCAGCCATTCTCAAAGGCGCGGACACGGCCCTCGCCTTCGCGGAATATGAATCCGTGCGCCATCGGCTGCCTGCCGCCCGCGCACCGGCAGCCTCCGTTCGGGCTGACAATCTCGACGCCATCGCCGATGAGTTCGACGTGTTTCTGCTCGATGCCTTCGGCGTGCTCAATATCGGCGAGACCGCGATTCCCGGCGTGGTCGACCGCGTCAACGGTTTGCGCGAGCGCGGCAAACAGGTGCTCGTCGTCACCAATGCGGCGGGCTACCCCTCAAGCGTTCTGCACGCCCGCTACAAGCGGCTGGGCTATTCCTTCGCCACAGGGGACGTGGTGTCGAGCCGCATGGC
Source organism: Hoeflea sp. BRH_c9 (assembly GCA_000961635.1). Lineage (GTDB taxonomy): Bacteria > Pseudomonadota > Alphaproteobacteria > Rhizobiales > Rhizobiaceae > Hoeflea. The sequence goes on from LADQ01000247.1 coordinate 7,529, forward strand.
ACTGCTCAACGGCCTTAATGACCACGCGTACCGGACATGGGGCATGGTGGCGGCGCCGAAATTTGGCCGCGAGGAACTGCCTGACGGCGCCATCTTTCTCGAGGATGATCCGGACGCCTATGCGAGGGCCGAAGGCTTTCTGATGTTCGGCGCATCGGCATGGAGCGAGACTCGGCAGGCGCTGCTCGAACAGGCGCTCATCGCCAGGCCGCGCCAGTTGCTGGTCGGCAATCCGGATCTGGTTGCGCCGGTGGAAGCGGGCCTGTCGCTGGAACCCGGCCACTACGCCCACCGGCTGGCGGCTGCCACCGGGATCGACCCGGTGTTCTACGGCAAGCCGTTTCCGGCGATTTTTGATCTGGCGCGTGAACGCATCCGGCCCGGCACGCCCGACCACCGGGTGGTGATGGTCGGCGACACGCTGCACACCGATATTCTCGGCGGCAACGCCGCCGGCTTCCGGACCGCGCTGATCAAGGGCTACGGATTTTTCGACGGCGGCGATCCGGATAGCGCCATAAAAATATCCGGCATCGTTCCCGACTTCATCCTCGACCGGCCGTAAATCATCCCGGTCCGGATGGACCGGCAGGCATCGCCGTGCGCTTTTCCGCCACAGGTTCAATCGTTTTGCATCGTGCCTTGACGCACATCAAGGCGGTCAGGATTCCACCTCCTATAGTGGCAACTCAACTTGACCTGTCTTATCCAGCCTCCGGGAGCCCCCCATGTCCGCAGCCAACAAGAATGTCATCTGGTTCGAAGATCTGTCGCGCGGCGATGTCGCCCTGGTCGGCGGCAAGAACTCCTCGCTGGGTGAAATGGTGCAGCAACTGGGGCAGAAGGGCATTGACGTGCCGCCGGGCTTCGCCACCACCTCGGACGCCTTCCGCGCCTTCATCAAGGCCAACAATCTCAACCAGGTTATCGCCGACGCGATGACCATGTTTGACAGCGGCAAGCGCACGCTGGCCGAGACCGGCACGGCGGTCCGCGCCGCGATTGTCGCGGGTGATTTTCCCGACGACATTCGCGACGCCATTGTGTCGGCCTACCGCGAACTTTCCGAACGCACCGGCAACAAGGTGCTCTCCGTCGCCGTGCGCTCCAGCGCCACCGCCGAAGACCTGCCCGATGCAAGCTTCGCCGGCCAGCAGGAGACCTATCTCAATGTGCGCGGCGAGGCGGCGCTGCTGTCGACCTGCCGCCGCTGCTATGCCTCGCTGTTTACCGACCGGGCGATCACCTACCGCAAGATCCAGGGGTTCGACCACAACCAGGTGGCGCTGTCGATCGGCGTGCAGCTGATGGTTCGCTCCGACATCGGCGGCTCCGGCGTGATGTTCTCCATCGACACCGAATCCGGCTTTGACAAGGTGGTGCTGATCAACGCCGCCTGGGGTCTGGGCGAGAATGTGGTTCAGGGCGCGGTCACCCCGGATGAATACGAAGTGTTCAAGCCGCTGCTCGACAAGCCCGGCCTCAAGCCGATTGTGGAAAAAACCTGCGGCGCCAAGGAGATCAAGATGATCTATGCCGGCGCTGAAGGCGGCGAAACCAAGAACGTGCCGACCTCGAAGGCCGAACGCCAGGCCTATGTGCTGTCGGACGAGGAAATCCTCAACCTCGCCCGCCAGGCAGCGACCATCGAAAAGCATTACGGCCAGGCGATGGACATGGAATGGGCCAAGGACGGCGAGACCGGCAAGCTCTACATCGTCCAGGCGCGGCCCGAAACCGTGCAGTCGCGCATCGACGTCACGGCACTGAAATCCTACACCATCAAGAAGACCGGCAAAACCCTGCTCACCGGCTTGAGCGTCGGCGCCGCCGTGCGCGCCGGACGGGTCTGCCTGATCGAGCACGTCAAGGACATCGACAAGTTCATCGACGGCTCGATCCTGGTGACCTCGACCACCGACCCCGACTGGGTGCCGATCATGAAGCGCGCCGCGGCCATCGTCACCGATCATGGCGGACGCACCTCGCATGCGGCCATCGTCAGCCGTGAATTGGGCCTGCCGGCCATCGTCGGCACCGGCAACGCCACCCATATCCTGCATGACCAGCAGGAAGTGACGATCTCCTGCGCCGGCGGCGAGGAAGGTGCGGTCTATGAAGGCATCGCCGAATACGAGGTCACCGATGTGCATCTCGACCATGTGCCCAAGACCAAAACCAAGATCATGCTCAACCTCGCCGATCCGTCGGCCGCGTTCCGCTGGTGGCGCCTGCCCGCCGATGGCGTTGGCCTGGCGCGAATGGAATTCGTGGTCAATTCGGCCGTGCAGGTGCACCCGATGGCGCTGGTCCATTTCGACACGCTGAAGGACGAGGACGCCAAGGCCAAGATCGCCGAACTGACCCGGCGCTACAAGAACAAGGGCGACTATTTCGTCGAGACCCTGGCGCGCGGCCTGTCGCGCATCGCCGCCGTCGCCTATCCCAAGCCGGTGATCGTGCGGATGAGCGATTTCAAGACCAATGAATATGCCGAACTCCTGGGCGGCCGCGCCTTCGAGCCCAAGGAAGAAAACCCGATGATCGGGTTTCGCGGCGCCTCGCGCTATTATTCCGACGCCTACCGCGACGGCTTCGCGCTCGAATGCAGGGCGATCAAGATGCTGCGCGAGGAGATGGGCTTCGACAATGTCGTGGTCATGATCCCGTTCTGCCGCTCGCCCGACGAGGCCGACAAGGTGCTGGCGGTGATGGCCGAGAACGGCCTCAAGCGCGGCGAAAACGGTATGCAGGTCTACGTCATGGGCGAGATCCCGTCGAACGTTATCCGCGCCGCCGAGTTCGCTGAGCGCTTTGACGGCTTCTCCATCGGCTCCAACGACCTGACCCAGCTCACCCTCGGCGTCGACCGCGATTCCGGCGAACTGGCGGATCTGTTCAGCGAAGCCGATCCGGCGGTGATCTGGATGATCGAGACGCTGATTGCGCGGGCCCATGAGGCCGGCGCCAAGGTGGGGCTCTGTGGCCAGGCGCCGTCGAACAACCCGGCTTTCGCCAAATTGCTGGTGCAGGCGGGCATCGACACCATCTCGGTGACGCCCGACAGCTTTGTCGCGGTCAAGGAAAATGTGGCGGAAGCGGAAAAATCAGGGCATTGATTGCGGGAACCTGATCCGGGCCCGGCCTTCCCTCATGGGATGACCGGACCCGGATTTCCCTGTCTTAAAACCCGTGCTCCCGCGTGATAGTCTGCTGCCCATGCCCAAGATCCTGACCCTCACGCTCAACCCGGCCCTTGATGTCGCGTCCTCGGTCGCGACCATTGTGCCCGGCCCGAAATTGCGCTGCGCCGAACCGCGCTATGATCCGGGCGGCGGCGGCGTCAATGTCGCGCGCGCCATCCTGCGGCTGGAAGGCCGGGCAAAGGCCTTCGTCGCGCTGGGCGGCGAAATCGGCCACATGTCGCTCGCCATGCTTGAAGCTGAAGGCATTGATCTCATTCATTTTGCGGTTTCCGGCAACACGCGCCAATCCTTCGCCATTCTGGAAACCTCGAGCAAGAAGCAATACCGCTTTCAACTGCCCGGCCCGGCCTGGGCGGACGAGCAGACCGCCGAAATGCTGGTCCAGCTCCCACCGCATCTGAAGCGGGGCGGCATCGTGGTGATGTCGGGCAGCCTGCCGCCGGGCATGCAAGCGGACATCGCCTCAACCATCAACGGGATGGCGATCGAGGCCGGCGCGCAGCTGATCCTCGACACGTCAGGCAGGGCGCTCGCGGAAGCCGCCGCCAATTCCGGCCCGCCCTTCGCGCTGCTCCGGATGGACGGCGCCGAAGCCACGGAAGTCTCGGGCCGCAG
>LADQ01000027.1 GCA_000961635.1 Hoeflea sp. BRH_c9
GAGAAAAAGGGCCGTCGCCGGCGGCGCAAATCCGGACGCGAGATTCAGGGGCGGCCTCTGGCGCCACAAAAGGCGCCGGGGCAGGCGCGGCAGACGTCGCATGCCAATGGTTCGGCCCACAATCCCGCAGCAAGCCCTGCATCGGGCGTCCATGCCGCCGGTGGGGTAGCCGCGATGGCGTCGCCGCCGGTACGGCGGCCAGCCGATGATCTCTATGCGGCGCTTGATCTGGGCACCAACAATTGCCGGCTGTTGATCGCCCAGCCGACGCGGCCCGGCCAGTTTCGCGTCGTCGATGCGTTTTCCCGCATCGTCAGGCTCGGCGAGGGTCTGGACGCAACCGGCACATTGTCCGACGACGCAATGGACCGCGCCGTCGAAGCGTTGAAGATCTGCGCCGGAAAACTGAAAAACCGCCCGGTCCGGCGCCACCGCCTGATCGCCACCGAAGCCTGCCGCTCGGCGCGCAATGGCTCTGATTTTCTTGATCGGGTCGAGGCCGAGACCGGCCTTGAGCTTGAGGTTGTCACCCGCGAGACCGAAGCCCGGTTGGCGGTGGCCGGATGCTCGTCGCTGGTCGGCCGCGACACCGACGGCCTGGTGCTGTTCGATATCGGCGGAGGCTCCTCGGAAATCGCCATGATCGACCTGACCGATAATCGCTCGAACCGTCTGGCCGATCACATCAAGGCCTGGACCTCGCTGCCGGTTGGCGTCGTCACCCTGTCGGAACGGCATGGCGGGCGTCTGGTGACGGCGGAGGTGTTCGCCGCAATGGTGGCCGAAGTCGATACGATGCTGGCCGCCTTCACGCCGCCGCCGCTGCCGGCATTTTCGGGTCTCGCCGACGGCCGGATCCACTTGCTCGGCACTTCAGGCACAGTGACCACGCTGGCCGGCCTGCATCTTGATTTGCCCCGCTATGATCGCCGCAAGGTTGACGGGCTCTGGCTCTCCAATGGCGATGTCGATCGCATGCTCGACCGGCTCCTGTCCTGGGATTTCGACGCCCGCGCCGCCAATCCCTGCATCGGGGCGGATCGGGCCGACCTGGTTCTCGCCGGTTGCGCCATCCTGCAGTCAATCCGCAAGCGCTGGCCATCCGAGCGCATGCGCGTCGCCGACAGGGGGCTGCGGGAAGGACTGCTCAACGAGATGATGGCCTCTGATGGCGCCTGGCGCCGCAGCGGCCGCAATTTCCGCTATCGCAACCATCGCTCGAACCCGGGGGAACCGCAATGACCCGTCCTCCAACAGGACCCACCGGACGCAAGCTCGGCCAGAAGGTGAAGCGCAAGAGCAAGCTCAAGGCATCGTCACGGCGCTGGATCGAACGGCATCTCAACGATCCCTATGTGCAGCAGGCCAAGCAGGAAGGCTATCGTTCGCGCGCCGTCTACAAGCTGCTGGAAATTGACGCCAAGCACAAGATTCTCGACAACGCCAAGCGGATCATCGACCTGGGCGCGGCCCCGGGCGGCTGGTCGCAGATTTCCGCTCAAGTCACCGATTCCACCGATGCCGACCCCAAGGTGGTGGCCATCGACTTTCTGGAGATGGACGGCCTGGCGGGCGTCAAGTTCCTGCAGATGGATTTCCTCGACGAGGCCGCGCCGCAGGCGCTCAAGGACGCGCTCGGAGGGGCTCCGGACGTGGTGCTGTCCGACATGGCGGCGCCGACCACGGGTCACCAGCGCACCGATCACCTCAGAACCATGTATCTGTGCGAGGTGGCTGCGCATTTTGCCATCGAGGTGCTCACGCCCGGCGGTCATTTTCTCGCCAAGACCTTTCAGGGCGGCACCGAGAACGATCTGCTGACACTGCTCAAGCAGAATTTCAAATCCGTCGTGCACATCAAACCGCCGTCGTCGCGGGCGGAATCGGTGGAGATGTTTGTTCTCGCCAAAGGCTTCAAGGGCCGCCACTTGGGCGGTTCACTGGCGGACGGGTGAAGCGGCGCGGGCCCCGGCGCGGGTGAGACCATGTCCGGAGACGGACTGACCGGCATCCGGCGGCAGCGCCAGGAACGGCAGGATGGCGAAGCCGGTGATCGCCGCGACGGCGAAGAAAGCGGTGTGAAACGCGTCGAGGGTCAATTCACCGCCGTTCAATGTGCTGACAATGTCGAGAATGCCGCCTGCCAGCGCCACCCCCACCGCGATCGAGACCTGCTGCAATGCCGAAGCGATCACGGTCGCCTGGGCCGCGGTCTCCTCGGTGATTTCGGAGAAGATCAGCGCGTTGGCCGATGTGAAGAACATCGACCGGACCAGGCCGGCAAAAAACAGGATCAGCATGATCAGCGCCACCGGTGTCGCCGGGGTGAAAAATCCGTTGACCGCGATCGACAGCGCGGAGCCCCCGGCCGCAAGCAGCAGGATGCGGCGGAATCCGCCGAACCTGAGAACACGCTGAATGATGAACTTCATCATGATCGCCCCGGCAGCCGAGATAAAGGTGATCATGCCGGACCGGAACGGCGTCATGCCGAAACCCAGTTGCAGCATCAGAGGCAGCAGGAACGGCACCGCGCCGGCGCCGATGCGAAACAGGTTGCCGCCCATCAGCGACAGCGCAAAAGTCCGGTTGCGGAAAAGCTTTGGATCGAGCAGCGGATTGGGATGAACCCGCGCATGCGCCAGATAGACGAAAAAGCACAGGATGCCGCCCATCGTCGCCGCGATGCCCCAGACCGGCGGCAGCACCGGAAGGCTGATCACCGACAGTCCGAAGACGATGCCCGAGGCCGAGGCGCCGGAAAGCATGAAACCTGTCCAGTCAACCTTGGCGCGCGGACGCACGGCGTCCTCGGGCAGAACCGTCAGCGCGAACACAATGCCGGCGATGCCGATCGGAATGTTGATCAGGAATATCCAGTGCCAGGTCAGGAATGTGGTGAGGAAGCCGCCGACCGGCGGACCGACGAGCGGCCCGACCAGCGCCGGAATGGTCAGCCATGCCATGGCGTTGACCAGTTGCGATTTTTCCGTCGACCGCAGCAGCACCAGCCGGCCGACCGGCGTCATCATCGCGCCACCCATGCCCTGCAGGAACCGGGAGAGGACGAACTCCATCAGGTTCGCGGAGACCGCGCAGGCGATCGATCCCGCCATGAACACCCCAATCGCGATTGCGAAAATCCGCCGCGCGCCGAACCGGTCGGCCATCCATCCGGAGATCGGGATGAACACCGCAAGAGCCACCAGATAGGCGGTCAGCGCGAGCTTGAGCGCAACAGGGCTGGTCCCGATATCGCTGGCGATCGCCGGCAATGCGGTGGCGATAACGGTGGAATCCATTTGCTCCATGAACAGGGCAATGGCCAGAACAAGCGGAATTGCGCGGTTCACTTAGGGTATCCGTTGCGGCGGTAGGGCATTTTCTGGGGATTTCCGTTCCGCCGGGCAAAGGGCCGGACGGGGGGTTGGCTGCTGTCTGGAAAGGCCAACGTTCCGGTTTGATTGACGCATTGTCAATGCCAATTATCGCGTTTGTCATTGCCGCGCCAGCAAGCTGCGCTAGCTTTTCCGGGTGCACAATAATTTGGAGGGAGTTCACGATGCAATTCACCAGACGCTCGATGTTCAAACTGGCGACGGCCGGTCTTACCTCACTCGCCGCTCCGCAAATCCTGGTTCGCGCCGCCCAGGCCGAGGTGCCGATGTCGGCCACCATGCCGGCGGCGTACAAGCGGTTTTCGCTCGGCGAATTTGAAATCACGGTCCTGTCCGACGGGCACAGGATCGTTCCCGGTCCGCAAAAAATCTTCGGCACCAACCAAACCGAGGAAGAGGTCAGCGCGCTGCTTGAGAGCAATTACCTGCCGGTCGACAAGATGCAGTTCACCTTCGCGCCGACGCTGGTCAACACTGGGACCGACCTGATCCTGTTCGACACCGGCAATGGCGAAGGCGGACGGGAAGGCGGCGTCGGCCGGACGCTGTCCAACCTCAAGGCCTCGGGCTACACGCCCGAACAGGTCACGGTGGTGGTGCTGACCCATCTGCACGGCGATCATATCGGCGGACTGATGGAATCGGGCGCGCCCGCGTTTCCCAATGCGCGCTATGTCACCGGGCAGACCGAATATGACTTCTGGTCATCGGAAGACCGTATCGGCACAGGCGCAGAAAACGGTCACAAGGGCGTTGTCGGCAAGGTTGTTCCGCTGGCTGACAAGATGAGCTTCATCGGCGACGGCGAATCGGTGGTTTCCGGCATCACCGCCATGGCTGCTTTCGGCCACACGCCGGGCCACATGATCTATGGCCTCGAATCGGGCGGGCGCAAGCTGATGCTGACAGCTGATTCGGCCAATCATTTTGTTCTGTCGCTGCAACGGCCGGATTGGGAAGTCGCCTTCGATACCGACAAGGCCATGGCGGCAACGACCCGGAAGGCGGTGTTCGACATGGTCGCAACCGACCGGCTGGCCTTTGTTGGCTACCATATGCCGTTTCCGTCGGTGGGATATGTTGAAAAAGCCGGCGAAGGCTACCGTTTCATCCCCGAGACCTATCAGCTGGATCTCTAGGAGACTGTCGTTTCCACGCCGACGCCGGAGCCCGGGTATTGCGATGCCCGGGCTTTCTGTTGCCCACAGTCCACCCCGCAGCCCGCAAAGTGTGCGCCGCGGCGAAATTCGGTGACCAAACGCATTCCCGCTCTTTCACATGCGACGGAAGCATGGTACTTGCCGCTGCCAACGCAAAGACCCGAAACAGCACCGGGCGGCCCGGCTCGGGCGGCCCCGAACGAACGGACCCGACAGGCGATGGCGACCATTATTCAAACCATAACAGGCGTTGAAGCGCTGACTTTCGATGACGTGTTGTTGCAACCCGGTCATTCCGAAGTGATGCCGGGACAGGCCAACATCGCCACCCGCATTGCCCGCGACTTTGATCTCAATCTCCCCATTATCTCGTCGGCCATGGACACGGTCACCGAAGCGCGGCTTGCCATCGCCATGGCGCAGGCTGGCGGCATCGGCGTCATTCATCGAAATCTCACCCCGGAAGAGCAGGCCGAACAGGTCCACCAGGTCAAGAAATTCGAAAGCGGAATGGTGGTCAACCCTGTGACCATCGGCCCCGATGCGCCGCTGTCGGAAGCGCTTGGCCTGATGAAGGCGCACGGCATATCAGGCATTCCGGTTGTCGAGCATCGCGGCCGGCCCAGCGAACCGGGGCACCTGGTCGGCATTCTCACCAACCGCGATGTCCGTTTCGCATCCAATCCGGATCAGAAGATCCGCGAGTTGATGACCCATGAAAATCTGGTCACGGTCAAGGAAAGCGTCGACCAGACGGAAGCCAAGCGGCTGCTGCACAGCCACCGCATCGAAAAGCTGGTCGTGATCGACGGCGAAGGCCGCTGCGTTGGCTTGATCACCGTCAAGGATATCGAGAAAACCCAGCTCAATCCGCATGCCTCCAAGGACGAGCAGGGACGGTTGCGCGCCGCCGCAGCCACCTCCGTGGGCGACGACGGGTTCGAGCGCGCCGAACGGCTGATTGCCGCCGGCGTTGATCTGCTGGTCATCGACACCGCGCATGGTCACTCGCAACGGGTGCTTGACGCGGTCACCCGCGCCAAGAAACTCTCCAACTCGGTGCGCATTCTGGCCGGCAACGTGGCCACCGCCGAGGGCACAAGGGCTCTCATCGATGCCGGCGCAGACGCCGTCAAGGTCGGCATCGGACCGGGTTCGATCTGCACCACCCGCATCGTGGCCGGCGTCGGCGTGCCACAGCTGTCGGCCATCATGAGCGCCGTTGATGAAGCGCAGAAACACGGCATTCCGGTGATCGCCGATGGCGGCATCAAATATTCCGGCGACCTGGCCAAGGCCATCGCCGCCGGCGCGTCTGCGGTGATGATCGGATCCTTGCTCGCGGGCACCGACGAAAGTCCTGGCGAGGTCTATTTGCATCAGGGACGTTCCTTCAAGGCCTATCGTGGCATGGGATCGGTCGGCGCCATGGCGCGGGGCTCGGCGGATCGCTATTTCCAGGCCGAGGTTCGCGATACCCTCAAGCTGGTGCCGGAAGGCATCGAGGGTCAGGTTCCCTTCAAGGGTCCAGTATCCGGCGTGCTGCATCAGCTCGCCGGTGGTCTCAAGGCGGCCATGGGCTATGTCGGCGCGGCCGATCTCAAGAGCTTCCATGAACGGGCGACCTTTGTCCGCATCTCCGGGGCCGGCTTGCGCGAAAGCCATACCCACGATGTCACCATCACAAGGGAAAGCCCCAACTATCCTGGCGCGATGTAATGAAGCGGTTGTGGCCCGGCCGGCTGTTGTGTGCGCTCACAGCCGGGCTGTTCGTTTACATGGCCGCTGTTGAAGTGCCTGCGATCAGCGCGTTGCTTGGCGGAATGAAGCTGCCGGATCAGCTTCCGCTGGGCTATAACGAGGCAGGCGCCCGCGCATTGCATACGGCTTTCTCCAATGATCTGGCGGTTGCGCAGGAACAGGAGCGGCAAAGTGCTGCCTCAGCCTACCAGGCTTTGCACGCGGGTTCGGATCTGATATTTCCGCCATTGCTGACCGCCAGTCTCGGCTTCTGCGCCTTTGCCGCCCTTTACGCGCGCGGGAAGCACGCGGAAACCCCGCTTATGGTCCGTGTCGGGCTGGGTCTGGTTCTCGCCCTGGCGTTTACCTATCTCGGCTGTGACTTTGTTGAAAACGCCGTCGCCGATGCCATCTTCGGGCCGAATGCGCTCAGAGTGGCGTTCAACGAGCAGCTTGTGTTCGTGCTGCGGGTTCTCACGATCTCCAAATTCACCAGCGTCGCCATCGCGTTCGGGCTGATTGCCGCGCTCTGGATCAGCTGTTGGCGAAGTAGGAGTGAGCAGCCTGCGGCGGACGGTTGAACACTTGGGACAAGCATGGCTTGTGTGCTGTCCGGTCACGGTCTAGGGATGCTCGTTTCCGCAAGTTCAGGTGTCCGAAATCATGACCTCATCCACCGCAATATTCTGGCCGGTCCTCGCCCAGGTCCTGTTGACCTATGTGATTTACCTCATCGTCTCGTCGCGCCGCATCGGCGCGGTCAAGGCCGGCGCCGCCAAGCCGTCGGACTTCAAGGTGCCCTCGATCGAGCCGGAGCCAAGCGCCACCGCTGCCCGCAACCTGTCCAATCAGTTCGAACTGCCTGTGCTGTTTTACGCCGCCTGCCTGTCGCTGTTTGTCACCGGCGGCGCAGGCGTGGCCGCTGTCGCCGTTGCCTGGGCGTTTGTGCTGGCGCGCGCGGCCCATTCCTATGTGCATGTCACCAGCAATCGGGTAAAAATCCGTCGCCGCCTGTTTATCTTGAGTTTCGTCATCAATCTCGTGCAGTGGGCGTTACTCGCCATTCACATAGCCTGAAGGCGAAAGCCGGCAGGGTAGACGCCTACCAGGCCGGCACGGCCGCGATATCGGGACGACCTCTGAGATCCCTGCGCGACGAAGACCCCGACATTGGTTTGTCCTCCGAGCCCACTGGCGTGATGTTGTCGAGGCTGGCCGCGATGTGTCCGCAAATGGCGTTGACCAGGGCAGCGGGCGCGCCCGGACGTTTCATCAGTCCGATCTGGGCTGGTTGAAGCGCCGGGAAGCCATCCGCCGGCGACAGGATTCGCATCCCGGGCCGGACCGCGCATTCCGGCAGCAGCGAGACCGCAAGCCCTGACAGCACCGCCGAGGCGACAACGGTGGCCGACCAGCTGGTGAACAGCACTTGATAGTCGCGGCCGGCCGAATCAAGCGCGGTGCAGGCAATGTTCCGCCAGTTGCACGAGCGCCGGCCGACGGCGAGCGGAACCACCGCGTCCTCGTGCACATTATGGTTCATCGACGTGACCCAATAGAGCGGCTCGGTGCGCACCACCTCCGATGTCCGTTCGCGCGGATTGTGGGTGACCAATGCGACATCGAGCTCGCCGCGCGCCAGCCTGGCCGCCAGCTCGGAAGAAGGCTCGCACTCGATATAGAGCTCGACATTCGGATTGGTCTTGGCGAAGCGGGCGATGATGCCGGGCATATAGCGGTCAGCATAATCATCGGGCGTGCCGATCCGGATCAGGCCCTCCAGCTGATGGTCATCAAAGGCGGCAATGGTCTCATTGTTGAGCCGAATGATCCGCCGTGCATATCCCAGCATCCGCTCGCCGTCCTCGCTGAGCCGGTTGAGCCGGCCATCGCGGATGAACAACGTCTTGCCGACACGTTCCTCAAGACGCCGCATCTGCATCGAGACCGCGCTTTGTGTCTTGAACACCTTGTCCGCGGCACGCGTGAAACTGCCAGTGTCGACAATAGCCACGAAGGTCTGCAGCTGATCGATATCGAGTGGCGCGGGCATCTCAGGCTCCTATCAATAGTTCTGATGATAAAGATTAAAAACATTCGCTGGTATGATCAATCGTTTTTTGAGAAACAGAATTCGCAAGTTGGGTTTTGCGCCGGCCCGAATTTGAAACGGCGTGATTTTATCAAGGATGAAGACAATGAACGCCCGCAGTCATGCTGCTGCCCGGACGCCTGCTCGCTCCACGAGCCTTGTCCCGGCTTTCCTGAACGCCCTGCACGCCGCCTCCGGCAAGGTGGCGGATCTGGTCCGCGTGCTGCTCAATCGACGCCTGGTCGGCAAACTGGAACAGCTTTCCGATCATGATCTGGCCGATATCGGCTTGACGCGCGATGATCTGCGCCACGGCAGATCCGTACCCTTCACGGCTGATCCGACGGCTGAACTGGCGCGCCGCGCGCGGCAAAACGCCTATCGCTGAGCCATTCTAGAGGTCCCCTGCGGGATACTGCCCTGTATCCCGCCTTTACCTGGCCGCGCACGGACTCTCCCGAGTCAGCGCGGCCGGGCTTTTTGCGCCAACATGCATCAGCGTTTCATGCCCTGAAGATACTGGTCGAAAATCGATTCCATGTTCTTCTGGTAGCCCTTCTGCACTTCGCGGCCGGACTCAAACATCTTGCCGAACAGATCATCATAGGGATTGCGCTTGCGGCCTGACGGCATGGTGTCCGGGTCTGGCTGCTGTTGCGGCTCCGGCGCCTGTCGCCCCTGTCCGCCGCCCAGCATGTCCTGAAAGATCTGGCCGAGCGGATTGTCGCCAAACGGATTTCCTGCGTCTTGCTTGGGGGCGCTCTTCGGGGCCCCGCCAAACATGCCCTCGAGAATTTGCCCCAACGGATTGTCCATTGGCGAGGCCTGCGGCGCCGGCTTGGCTTTCCCGCCGCCCATGCCCTGCCGCATCATTTCGGTGATCAGGTCGCCAATCGGATTGGAACCGCCCATCGCATTGGCTTGCATCTGCCCGGTTGACTGCTTGAACAGGCCGCCCATGATTGAGGCTGCAAGCACCGGTAGCATCTGCTTGTAAATCTCCTGGCCGATGCCGGTCGCGGCTTCCGCCTGGGCCGCGACTGCGCGGCTGACCTCCTTGGATCCGAACAGATGACCCAATATGCCGTTGCCTTCCTCCCTGCCTTGCGGGCTGAAGGCCGTCTGCATGTTCTCGAAATACTGCGCATGATTGCCGCCCGCCAATGCGGACAGAAAATTGGACATGTCCATCGGGTTTGAAGCGTTGCGCTTCAGGCCCGCGGAAAACGCCGGCATCAGGGCTGCCATGGCCTGATCCATCTGGCTTTCGTTCAAGCCGAACTGCTTGGCCATGGCGCGCATGGCGTCACCATTCTGGGCATTCGTCATCATGTCGTAAAGCGGCATCATTGGACGTGTCTCCTCACTCGCCGGAAGGCTTTGGAGAAGACTATACCGGCGCAACGGGCCTGCCTAGGGCTGCTGCTTTCGCCTCGTCGGAGCCGCTATGGCCGGCCGCTTTAAAACGCGTAATCCGTAAACACCGGATCAACGTCGCCCTTCCAGCGGCCGTGGTAAAGCGCCAGCATCTCTTCGGCCAGCGTCGTGCCGCGGGCGATGGTTTCCTCCAGCGGTGCGAGAAAATGGCTCTCGTCATTGCCTTCGGAATTCAGGCACGCCCGGTTGATCAGGCCGCGCCGGGAGATGCCAAGCACCGCGCGGCCGATGTCGCGCAGCGAATGGCCGTTGATCCTGGCGTTCAAACCGTCGCGCGGCGTGGTGTCGCGCAGGACGTTGACGTCATCGAGGCTCCAGTCGCGGACAAGCTCAAGCGCTTCTCCGATGGCGCTCTCATCATAGAGCAACCCGACCCAGAATGCCGGCAAGGCGCAGATTCGCCGCCACGGTCCGCCATCGGCGCCGCGCATTTCGATGAACCGCTTCAGCCTTGCATCGGGAAACAGGGTGCCCAGATGGTTGGTCCAGTCGCCGATGGTCGGCATCGGCTGGTCCAGTTCGCCCTTCAGCGCGCCATTCATGAACTGGCGGAAGGTGACATGAGTGGCCTCATGATAACGGCCGTCGCGCAGCACGAAATACATCGGCACATCGAGCGCCCACTCGACATAATCGATGAAGCTGAAATCATCGGAGTACACGAAAGGCAACTGCCCCGAGCGCTGGTTGTCGGTGTCGCGCCAGATGTCGCCGCGCCAGGAGACCAGGCCGTTGGGCTTGCCTTCGGTAAAGGGCGATGCCGCAAACAGCGCGGTCGCCAGCGGCTGCAGCTTCATGCCAAGCTGCATTTTGCGCCGCATGTCGGCTTCCGAAGAGAAGTCGAGATTGACCTGAATCGTGCAGGTCCGGTACATCATGTCGAGCCCCTGGCTGCCGACCTTCGGCATGTAGCGGGTCATGATGTCATAGCGCGATTTGGGCATTTTTGGCGTGTCGGCCAGAGACCACGCCGGGCTTCCGCCGATGCCGAGGAATCCGATGCCCAAAGGAGCGGCGATTTCCTGCAACTGCGCCAGATGCGCGTTTGATTCGCGGCAGGTCTGGTGAATGGTTTCAAGCGGCGCGCCGGAGAGCTCGAACTGCCCGCCCGGCTCGAGGCTGATCGCGCCGGCGCCGGTGGGCTCCACCAAACCAATGATCTTGCCGGCATCCATGATCGGCTCCCAGCCGAGCATCATCGCCATGCCTTCAAGCAGGGCCCGGATCGATCGCTTGCCCTCATAGGGCACCGGCTGGTGGGATCCGGTGTAGAACACGAATTTTTCGTGCTCGGTGCCGATGCGCCATTTTTCCTTCGGCTTGCAGCCCGCGGCCATCCAGTCCGCCAACTCCTGGGTTGTGCTGATCGGGGTATCATCGATGGTGTCGCGCGCCATATCCGGCCCTTTATCGTCTGATCATTGCCGCGGTCCCAAACCACGCATCATCATGCTGCTTGGACCGGAACCGGTCCGCCATGCAAGCGAAAATCCCTGATCGATGGATCAAAGAAGTTTGATGTGAGGCGTTTGCGCAATTCTACCAGTCACCGATCGTCATCTGCACCGCGGTCAAGGCTGCCACCGCGGCCGTATCTGCACGCAGAATGCGCGGTCCAAGCGGAATCGGCGTGACAAAGGGCAGGGTGGTCAGCATTTCCCTTTCCCGCTCGGAAAACCCGCCCTCAGGTCCCACCAGAAGCGCCAGATCGCGCTCGGTGATCGCCGACAATAGGGCTGTCGGATTGTTGCCGGCCTGGCTTTCATTGCAAAAGATAATCCGGCGCGCCGGGTCCCATCCGCCAAGCAGCGCCTCCAGCCTGGTGGCCTCGCCCAGTTCGGGGATGGCGAGGTTGCCACATTGCTCGGCGGCTTCGAGAATGTTGGCTTCAAGCCTTGGGCCATTGACCTTGTGCAACTGGGTATGGTCGGTGAACACCGGCGTGATCTTGCGGACGCCCATTTCCGTGGCTTTTTGCACGAGATATTCGAGCCGTCCGACCTTCAGCGGCGCGAACAGGAAATCGAGCCTTGATTGCGGAGCCTGCTCGCGGGTCTGCGCGCCGATTTCGAGATTGGCCGATTTCCTGCCTTGCGGCCGCAGCGTCGCGCCAAACTCGCCTTCGCGTCCGTTGAAAACCAGAACCTGCGCGCCATCATCCAGCCGCAGCACCGTCAGCAGATAATGCGCCTGGTCCTTGCCAAGCGCCACCAGCCCGCCGGAAGCGAGCGGGACGTCGAGATAGAGCCGTTGCAGTTTGTAATTGGCGCGCATGCCTGTCTTCTTGCCCAAGCCGGTCCCAAGATCAAGCCGCTAGCAAATTCAGCCCGCCCGCCGGGTCAATGCCGCGGCCAGCCCGGCCATCATCAACAGCGACCCGCCGGTGCGCATGGCCACCTTCAACACCCGCGGCCGGCGGATGGTCTGTCGGGCGCCGGCGGCCGCGAAGGCAAACATCGCGGCATTGAGTATGCCGAGCAACGTGAAGGTCAGCACATAGATTGCCGCTTGCGGCGCATAGGGCTGGGCAGGATCGATGAACTGCGGCACGAAGGCCACGAAGAACAGGATGCCCTTCGGATTGAGCGCGGTGATCAGAAACGAATCGCGGAAAATGACGGCGGGCCGGCCTGCAGCGGTTGGTACATCGGCTGCCGACATGTCGGGAATGTTCACCGGGGTCCGCCACATCTTGTAGCCGATCCAGATCAGATAGGCGGCGCCAATGAATTTCAGTGCCTGAAACAGCGAGGCCGAAGCGGCCAGCAGCGCGCCCGCGCCGGCGATCGACAGCGACGTCGCCACCAGATCGCCAAGCCCGACGCCGATCACGCTTGCAAGCGCTACTCTGCGGCCATGCGCGAGCGCCTGGGTGATGACCATGATGATGGTCGGTCCTGGAATGACCAGCAAAATGACGCTGGCGACGACGAAGGCGGCGAAATGTTCGGGTGAGACGGGCATGACAGGTTGCTCCGGAATTCAGGTGATCCTGAACCGAGCTATTGCCAAAATTGGCGCGACGTCAAGCGCCGGTCGGTGACCCTACGTCACCACAATGATATGCACCGCCCGGGGCCCATGCGCACCGAGCAGGATGGTTTGTTCGATGTCGCCGGAGCGCGACGGCCCGGTCACCAGATTGACTGCCCGGGGCATTTCGCCCTTGCCCTGGGTCATGCGCAGCATGGTCCAGACGCTTTCCATGTCGCCGGTGATGTCGGCAGCCTTCAGCACCACGATATGGTGTTCGGGCAAAAAATTGATCGTGGTCGGATTGTCCGGACCCGAGAGCAGCGCCAGCGTGCCGGTCTCCGCAACACCCGCCATGGCATGGCTGACGCCGGCCAGGTCACCGCCATCCGACGCGCCGTGGCGCACCTCGAGGGTCTTCTCCGATGCCCATCCGGCTGTCTTCAGGCGCTTGTCGGCGCCGATCCGGATCGCCGCCGGCAGGTTGCGGGCACGCAGATAGGTGGAGACTTCGGCGGGAACATCCTTGTAGTCACTGACCCGTGTCACCGTTGCGCCGAATTGCGAAGCCATCGCGCAAAACAGCTCCAACTGCCCGGCCTTCGGCAGCTTTGCCCTTTGCGGAATGATGCCTCTGGGCGCTTCCGCCAGCCGCGCCGCGACAGTCCTCTTCCGGTCGTCATCGGAAGCCGGTACCCGCATCGACGCGCGGATCTTGCCCAGCACCGTGTCGCGCGCGCTCATTGTCCCGCCTCCTGTTTCTGCGTTTCACGCTGCGCCCAGGCCTGCAGGAAGGTGCGGCCCTCCGGCGCGGGCAGGTCGCGGTGGCGGGTCCAGCCGCCCGCGAAAGGCAGCGAATGGAAGCGCCGCGAAGATCCGCCCATCAGCGACAGCAACGGCATGCCGAACGAGGCGGCGAGGCGGTAGAGCCTTGGCCGCTTGGCGAAGAAGGCCCAGGCTTTCAGCCCATAGCGCGCGGTCAGCGGCGTCAGATTGCGCTCGAACTCGCGCTCGCGCCAGTGCCGCATCATCTTGGGCAACGGAATCCGCATCGGACACACCGCCTCGCAGCGGCCGCAGAAGGTCGAGGCGTTGGGCAATTGCCCGGTCTCGTCGATGCCGTTGAGCGACGGAGTCAGCACCGCGCCCATCGGTCCGGGATAGACCGAGCCGTAAGCGTGGCCGCCGACCGCGTGATAGACCGGGCAATGGTTCATGCAGGCGCCGCAACGGATGCAGCGCAGCATGTCCTGGTACTCGGTGCCGAGCATGGCCGAGCGGCCATTGTCGAGCAGCACCACATGATATTCATCCGGCCCGTCCGGGTCGTCGGCGCGCTTGGGACCGGTGGAGAAGGTGGTGTAGACGCTCATGTCCTGGCCGGTGGCCGAGCGCGCCAGCACCCGCAGAATCTGCGCGGTGTCCTCCAGCGTCGGCACGATTTTCTCGATCGAGGCGACGACCACATGTACCTTGCCGAGTGTCTGGGTCAGGTCGCCATTGCCCTCATTGGTGACGATCACCGAGGTGCCGGTCTCGGCGATCAGAAAGTTCGCCCCGGTGATGCCGACATCGGCGGCGAAATAGCGCTGGCGCAGCACCTCGCGGGCTTCACTGAGCAAGGAGACCGGTTCGGACAGGTCGCGGCCCTCGGGCAGATGCGTGTGCACCCGGCGAAAATCGCTTTCGACCTGCTCCTTGTTGAGATGCACCGCCGGCGCGATGATGTGGCTCGGATGTTCGCCGCGCAGCTGGATGATGTATTCGCCCAGATCGGTTTCCACCGGCTCGATGCCGTTGGCTTCGAGGTGATCGTTGAGCGCGATCTCCTCGGTGATCATCGACTTGCCCTTGGTCACCGTGCGGGCGCCCGCCTTTTGGCAGATCTCGAGCACGATGCGGCGGGCATCTTCGGCGGTTTCGGCCCAATGCACGTGACCGCCTGCAGCAAGCACCTTGCGCTCGTATTCCTCAAGATAAAGGTCGAGATGCGCAAGCACATGGTTCTTGATGTCGCGGGCATTGTCGCGAAGCGCATCGAATTCCGGCAGGGCGTCGACGGATTTTTGCCGCTTGCCGATGAAGCCCTTCTCGACATTGCCGAGCGCCTTCTGCAGTTGCAGATCGACCAGCGCCCTGGCGGCGTTTTCCTTGAACTTGTTCGATGTCAGTTCCATCTGCGTTCTCCCGGAAAACTCATTTGCCGCTGCCGGCGATCGGCGGCTGGCTGGTCATGCCCGCGAGCACTTCGGCGACATGGCGCACCTCGACATCGGATCCCTGGCGCTTGAGTTTGCCTGCCATGTTCATCAGGCAGCCGAGATCGCCGGCCAGCAGCAGGTCGGCGCCGGATGCATCGATATTGCCGACCTTCTTGGTGACGATGGCATTGGAAATGTCGGAATATTTCACACAGAAAGTTCCGCCAAAACCGCAACAGACATCCGAATCCGCCATTTCATGTACTTCAACGCCGTTGACATTGGCGAGCAGCTTGCGTGGCTGCTCTTGGATGCCGAGCTCGCGCAGGCCCGAACAGGAATCGTGATAGGTCACCTTGGCGTCGAGCCTGGCTCCGGTGTCGCGCACCATCATCACGTCGGTGAGGAACGAGATCAGTTCGTGGCACTTGCCGGAGAATGCCTTGGCCCGGTCTTCCCAAAGGGCATCGCCCTCAAACAGGCCGGGATAATGTTTCTTCAGCATTGCAGCGCAGGAGCCCGACGGCGCGACGATGAAATCAAAGCCCTCGAAGGCCTCGATCACCTGTTCGGCGATCGCCCGCGTATCCGCTTTGTCACCGGTGTTGTAGGCGGGTTGGCCGCAGCAGGTCTGCGCGATCGGCACATGCACCTCGCAGCCTGCGTCCTGCAACAGCTTGACGCTGGCAAAGCCGACCGAGGGCCTGAAAAGATCGACCAGACAGGTCGCAAAAAGTCCCACACGCGGCTGCCCGGCAACCTTCGGTTCATTCAACGTCATTACTCTGCCGCCTCCGATCGTTTCAGTTTGGCTGTCTTCTTGGCGCCCGACAGGTCGGGAGCGCGCTGTTGCAGGCGAAGCTTTGACACACGCTCCCAGTCACCCGAGCGCTCGGCATCCGTCATCGCCCTGGCGACGAAATCGATATGGGCCTGGGCCGCCTGGCGGCCTTCTTCCGGGTCGCCCGCCATCACGGCCCGATAGATGGCCAGATGTTGCGCCAGCAACTGATCGCGCGCGCCCGGCAGATTGTAGACCATGGCCCGGTTGTAAAACACGCCCTCCGCCAGAAGCCTGTAGCAGGAGCGCAGCGTATGAAGCAGGATGATGTTGTGCGCGCACTCGCCGATGGCGCTGTGGAACTCGACATCGATTTCCGCTTCTTCCTCGAAATCGTCCTTCTGGTGCGCCGTCTTCATTTTGGTGACGATGCGGGTCAACAGCGCCTTGTCCGCCTCGGTGGCCCGCCGCGCGGCGAACTCGGCGGTAATGCCTTCCATCTCGCGGCGGTATTCAAGGTAGTCGAATGTCGCCTTCTGATGCCGCGTAATCAGCTCCATCACCGGCCTCGTGAAAACCTGGCCAATGACGTCGGCGACGAATGTGCCGCCGCCGTGCTGGGTGGTCAGCAGGCCGCGCCCTTCAAGCACCTTGAGCGCTTCGCGCAGGATCGGCCGCGAGACATCGAATTGCTTGGCAAGCTCGCGCTCGCCGGGAAGCCGGTCGCCGACCCGCAAGATGCCCTCAAGCACAAGCGTCTCGAGCTGATGAACCACTTCATCAGATGTCCGGCTGTGTGCAATTCGTGCGAAAATGTCCGTGGCCATGGCCGTTTCCCGATGTCTCCTCACCGGGACCGTACCAAGGTGCGGGAAAGCTGGTCAATATTTATATCCAATCTGAGGAAATTATCCTGCCTCTAGTTTGCAACCGGCCATTTAGACGTTGCTTCCGCCAATAATTGCATTCAATTTGGTGAGGAATGATCAGCCGCTGTCGCAGCCTGTTTATGCACGTTTTGATTTGCTTTGCGCTCGATGGCGACCGGAATCGCTTCCGCTGACCATTTTTCGGCTCGAAACAGCACTGGAATTCAGGTTGCCCGTCATCGGACAAAATGGTAAATTAAAAATACCAGTTGCAGTGATGCCCCGGTTCAGGAGTGACGTCGCGCAATATCGAGGAGGAAGCCATGACGGACCTGATCGCCTTTCTGGAGCCTGACAAAGCTGTCATGGCGCGTCGTCCGGCGATCATCGCCGACCTTGCCGGGCTGCTTCCGGAATCCTGCCTGATCACGGATGAACGCGAGTTGGTGCCTTTCGACACCGATGCCTTTGTCTCCTACCGGCGCATGCCGTTGGCGGTGGTGCTTCCCGAAACCACCGCCCAGGTTTCGGCCGTCTTGAAATATTGCAATGACAATGCCATTCCGGTGATCCCGCGCGGCGCCGGCACTTCGCTCTCGGGCGGCGCGATCCCGCAGGAAGATGCCATTGTCATCGGCGTTTCAAAGATGAACCGGATCCTGGAAATGGATTTTCCCAACCGCGCCGCCGTGGTCCAGGCCGGCGTCACCAATATTTCGATCAGCCAGGCGGTGGATGCCGACGGTTTTTTCTATGCACCCGATCCGAGTTCGCAATTGGCCTGCACCATCGGCGGCAATATCGGCATGAATTCCGGTGGCGCCCATTGCCTCAAATATGGCGTGACCACCAACAATCTGTTGGGCGTCAGGATGGTCATGTTCGATGGCTCCATCGTCGACATTGGCGGCAAGGCGCTCGATTCGGCGGGCTATGACTTGCTCGGCCTGATTTGCGGCTCCGAAGGACAACTCGGCATTGTCACAGAAGCGACCGTAAGGCTGATTGCCAAGCCCGAAGGCGCACGGCCGGTGTTGTTCGGTTTTGACTCCTCCGAAACCGCCGGCGCCTGCGTCACCGACATTATCGGATCCGGAATCATTCCGGTCGCCATCGAGTTCATGGACAAGCCGGCCATCGAAATCTGTGAAGCTTTCGCCCATGCCGGCTATCCGATGGATGTCGAGGCGCTGCTGATCGTCGAGGTCGAGGGCTCGGACGCCGAAATGGATGCGATGCTCGAACGCATCATCGCCATTGCCCGCAAGCACGGCGTCAAGACCATCAGGGAAAGCCAGTCCGCGCTGGAAGCGGCGCTGATCTGGAAGGGCCGGAAATCGGCGTTCGGCGCCACCGGGCGGATTGCAGACTACATCTGCATGGACGGCACCGTGCCGCTCGGGCAATTGTCCTATGTGCTGGCCAAGACCAGCGAGATCACCGACCGGTACGGATTGCGGGTCGCCAATGTGTTTCATGCCGGCGACGGCAACATGCATCCGCTCATTCTGTTTGACGCCAATGATCCCGAGGAAAGCCGCAAAGCCGAGATGGCCGGCAACGACATTCTCAAACTCTGCGTCGACGCCGGCGGCTGCCTGACCGGCGAACATGGCGTCGGCATCGAAAAGCGCGATCTGATGCGGCATCAATATTCCGATGCGGATCTGGGCCAGCAGATGCGGGTGCGCGCCGCCTTCGATCCGAAATGGATCCTCAATCCCTCAAAGGTATTTCCGCTCGATGGCCGGAACGGCAGTCAGCCGGGCAACCAGAGCGCACGGAAAACAGCGGCATGAACGTGATGGACATCGAGTACCCGGAAACCGAGGAAGAGGTTGCGCGCATCGTGGCCGGGGCCAATGCCGCCGGTCTGACGATCGAGGTGAGGGGCGGCGGCACAAAGCTGACCTTTGGCCGGCCGGTGCAATCGGCGTCCACCCTGTCGCTGGCAAGGCTCACCGGAATCACCAATTACGACCCTTCCGAACTGGTGATGGCGGCGCGCGCCGGCACCCCGCTGGCCGAGATTGAGGCGGCGCTGGCGGCCAACAACCAGATGCTGACCTTCGAACCGATCGACTACCGTCCGCTGCTTGGCGCCACCGGCGAGCCGAGCATCGGCGGAGTATTCGCGGCAAACAATTCGGGTCCCCGGCGCATCCTGGCGGGTGCAGCGCGCGACAGCCTGCTCGGCGTCCGTTTCGTCAATGGCACCGGCGAGATCGTCAAGAGCGGCGGCCGGGTGATGAAGAATGTCACCGGCCTGGATCTGGTCAAACTGCTGGCGGGGTCATGGGGCACGCTCGGCGTGCTCTCGGAAGTCATTTTCAAAGTGCTGCCGAAGCCCGAAACCGCGGTGTCGATTGTCGTGTCCGGCCTCAATGACGCACAAGCCGCCGAGGCCATGGCAGCGGCGATGGCGATGTCAGTCGAAGTGTCGGGGGCGGCGCATCTGCCCGAAAGCGTCATTCACAAGGTGGCGGGGGGCCGTCTGACGGGCGGGCCGGTGACGATTCTGCGGCTTGAGGGACTCACTCCATCGGTTGAGGTGCGCACCACACGACTGGTCGCGGAAATGAGCCGGCGCGGCAACGTTACGGTGTTGGATCAGGCAGCTTCGCACGATCTCTGGCGCGACATCCGCGATGTCAAACCCTTTGCGGGAGCAAGTATGAAACCGGTCTGGCGGGTCTCGGTCGCGCCAAGCGCCGGGCATCAACTGGTGGCGGCGTTGCGGCTCAAAACCGGTGTCGATGCCTTTTATGATTGGCAGGGCGGGCTGGTCTGGCTCTGCATGGAAGCCGATCCGGAAGCCGGTTTGATCCGCCAGTATATCAAGGCGCTCGGCGGAGGCCATGCGACGCTGGTCCGGGCCAGTGCGGCGATCCGGGCGAGCGTGCCGGTGTTCGAGCCGCAGCCCAGGGCGCTGGAGGCGCTGACGCGGCGGATCAAGGACCAGTTCGATCCGAGCGGCGTGCTCAATCCCGGTCGCATGACCGAAACCATGTGATAGGGTGCCGGGGTCGAAAACCCCTTTCAGAACAAAGGAGCATGCAATGAGCAATCCAGACCAGGCGCCTGAACCCCGTCAGACCGATCGCTGGCTTGAGCCCGGCAAAACCAATCTCCAGGTCATTTATATCCTCTATCTGGCTAGTTTCTTCATCGGGATTTCCGGCATCGTCGGCATCGTGCTGGCTCATCTCAATCGGGGCAAGTCGGAACCCTGGCTTGAAACGCATTACACCTGGGTGATCCGCACCTTCTGGATCGGCGTGCTCGGCGCGCTGGTCAGCGCGGTGCTGTTTGTCGTGATCATCGGCATGTTGACGATGCTCTTGGTTGCCATCTGGATCATCGTCCGCACCGTGATCGGGCTTCAAAAACTCGGACGCAACGAACCCATCGATAATCCGCAAAGCTGGATGCTCTGAGCGCCACCGCCTCAGGCCTGGCCATGAGGCGAGCCCGCCAACAGGGTGGCGGGCTCCGGCGCAGAGATTGAAAGACCCGAGGACTGAGCGACATGCAGACCAATTTCACCGCCGAGCAGCTGAAGGATCCCGGTGTCGCCGAATCCGAGAAGATTCTGAGGAAATGCGTTCATTGCGGCTTCTGCACCGCCACCTGTCCGACCTATGTGACGCTTGGCAATGAGCTCGACAGCCCGCGCGGCCGGATCTATCTGATCAAGGATATGCTTGAGAACAACCGGCCCGCCGACGAGCAGGTGGTCACCCATATCGACCGCTGCCTGTCGTGTCTGGCCTGCATGACCACATGCCCCTCGGGCGTCAATTACATGCATCTGGTCGACCATGCCCGCGCCCATATCGAGAAGACCTACCAGCGGCCGCTCGCCGACCGGTTGATCCGCGGCCTGTTGGCGCTGGTGCTGCCCTATCCGGCCCGCTTCCGCGCCTCGCTCTACGCCGCCCGGCTCGGCCGGCCCTTCGCACCGCTGTTTTCCGCCATCAAGCCGTT
>LADQ01000145.1 GCA_000961635.1 Hoeflea sp. BRH_c9
ACACCGCCTGCAGCACCGGCGCGCCGGTCGATTCCAGCACCGTGCCCTTGGTCCTCGCTCCGGGCGAGGAGACGGCAAAACCGGTGGCGTTGATCACCACGTCGGGAGGCGCATCGGCGAAGATCGCCTCCAGCGTACCCACCGACACCGGGTCCTTGAGGCTCGAGACGAACACCGGCAGCGCATTGACGCCCTGCTCTCGCAATGCGTCGCAGAGTGCCGCCACCGGCGCGGTCTGGCCGCTTTGCACCAGCGCCCGGTAAAAACACACCGCCGCCACCGGCGCGCCTTCTGTCCAGCCCTTGCGCAGATCGGTCAGCGCCGGTTTGCTCACATCGGGATGCCACAGTCCGGCCTTGAGCAAGGGCGCCGCAGGTCCGGGCTGCTCGCCACCATCAATCAGCGCTTCGGCAAACTCAATCAGCCCGCGCGCGTTCTCCGCGCCGCCCTCGATCAGATAGGCCCAAAGCTGCTCCCGCGATGCCTGGTCCAGCGTCGACAGCGGTTCCAACCCCGGATCGGGCCGGTCATCGCCCGGAAGCGCCGCAATCTTGAACCCATGGGCGACGGACGCCGCGTGCAGGCTTTCGAGCGCATAGGCAAAATAGCTGGCGCCGCCGAGCGCGCGGACGATCACCAGCCTGGCCTTCGGCGCCATCCGCGCCACGAAGGTATCGACCGACATCGGATGCTTGAGATCGGAAAGGCTTGCGAGTCGCCAGGAATGTCGTCCCGCCGCCTGCCGCGCCGCGGCAATGCTCGCAAGCTCGGTGTCGGCGGCGCTCAAAAACAGGATGTCGCCCGGGCTTTGCCCGAGATCGACGGCCTCATCGCCATCGCTCAGGCTTCCCTTCTGTGCGACAAGCAGGTGCATGCGACTATCCGGTCAGTCCGGCGAGGCCGGCGCGGATTGCCGTCTCGTCGATGTCATGCAGGCCGATCACCACCAGCCTGGTCGCGCGCGCCTCGCCAGCGCCCCACGGACGGTCGAAATGGGTGTCGATGCGGGAGCCCACCGCCTGGACGACCATCCGCATCGGCTTGCCTTCGATATCGGCAAAACCCTTGAGCCGCAAAATGTCGTGCGTGACGATCAGGCTCTTGAGGCCCTCGGTGAAGGCGGCCGGATTGCTCACGGGTCCGAGCGAGACGACGAAACTTTCGAACTCGTCGTGATCATGCTCGTGGCCATCGGCATGGTGCAATTCGTGATGCGACTTGCGGTTGGCGATGTCGTCCTCGGTGCCGACGCCGAGACCAAGCAGCACCTCCGGCGCAACCTCGCCCTGGCGCGCCTCGATGAAGATCGGCTTGCGCGACAGATGTCCGGCAATTCCGGCGCGCACGCCCTCGAGATCGGCGGCGCTGATCAGGTCGACCTTGTTGAGAACGATCAGGTCGGCGGCGGTCAGTTGGTCCTCGAACAGCTCCTCAAGCGGGCTTTCATGGTCGAGCCCCTCGTCGGCCAGGCGCTGGGCATCGAGCTTGGCGTGGTCATCGGCGAAGCGGCCGGCGGCGACAGCGGCGCTGTCGACCACGGTGATGACGCCGTCGACGGTCACCTGTGTCTTGATTCCCGGCCAGTTGAAGGCGGCGACCAGCGGCTGCGGCAGCGCCAGGCCCGAGGTTTCGATGACGATGTGATCGGGCCGGTCCTTGCGCGCCAGCAGTTTTTCCATGGTCGGGATGAAATCGTCGGCCACGGTGCAGCAGATGCAGCCATTGGTCAGCTCGACAATGTCCTCCTCGCGGCAGACTTCCTCGCCGCAGCCCTTGAGCACGTCGCCGTCGACGCCGAGATCGCCGAATTCATTGATGATCAACGCGATGCGCTTGCCCTTGGCGTTGGCGAGCATGTGCCGGATCAGCGTGGTCTTGCCCGCGCCGAGAAAGCCGGTGATCACGGTGGCGGGAATCTTGGAGGCAATCATGGGATCAACCCTTCATCTTGAGCGGCAGGCCGGCTGTGACGAAATAGACCTCGTCGGCCAGGCTTGCGATGGATTGGTGGAGGCGACCGGCATGATCGCGAAACGCCCGCGCCATGGCGTTGTCGGGCACGATGCCGAGGCCGACCTCATTGGAGACAAAGACCACGGGACCGTCGAGACCGGGGATCGCGGCGGCAAGCTGTTCAAAGGCCTGATCCATGTCGTGCTCGCCGAGCATCAGATTGGTCACCCACAGGGTCAGGCAATCGACCAGAACCGGCCGGTCTGCGCGCGTATTTGCCGTAAGAGCCTGCGCAAGTTCGACCGGCGCCTCGACAGTCTCCCAGCCCGCGCCGCGCCGCACCTGATGCGAGGCGATGCGGTCGCGCATCTCCTCGTCCCAGGCCTGTCCGGTGGCCAGATAAAGCCTGGCGGGAGACGCGGCTTCGATCCTGCGCTCGGCGAAGGCGGATTTGCCTGACCGCGCGCCGCCGAGCACCAGGGTGACGCGCTTGAGCGCACCGGTCACGCCGCTTGTTCCTCTGGAACCCGCGACAGGAAATGACCAAGCAGGCCGCCGAGCAGCAGCCAGAAAAACAGCGTCGTCGCCAGCGATGCGGCCGCATAGGCCGAGGCGAGATAGGCCGGCACCTCACTGGAAAGATCTTCCGGCACAGGCGCGCCCCAGATATGCGGCGCCACAATGAGGGCGACGCCGAGCGCCCTTGCGATCCATTCCGGCCGGAGCGCCAGCAGCCACAAGCCGATGGCGGACAGGCCAACCGTGATCATCCACCAACCCTGCCGGTCACCGAGATCGGCATAGGGAAATCCCGGCACCGCCGGCGGCAGGCTGAACGACGGCGCAAGCTGGACGCAGAACCATGCGCCGGCGCCGAGCACCAGGCCGCGAATCAGGCCGTCGCGCCCGGCGGGAAACTCGATGCCCGCGATGAGCGCCACGGCGGCAAGTATCAGGGCAAAGCCCGCACCTGCAACGAGATTGGCAAGAACGGTGTCCCCCAACCGGCCCAAGCCGAGCATGGAGTCGTCGCCGCGGTCATGAGCGGCCCGAGCGTCCGCGCCTTGGGCGACGCCGGTACCGGCGTCAACCGAGGAGGACGTGGATTCAACCGCGCCATGGTCATGGCCGCCGCCCTCATAGGCCTCGGCCTGCATGATCAGCGGAATTGTTTTGACATATTGGGCGGGCGTCATCGCCATACCGGCGATCAGCCCGGCGGCGAGAGCCGCCAGGAGCAACCTGACAATCATGAGATCAATCCCTTAGTGGCAGGGAAAGCCGTAGGAGTGCCTGGTGTCATGCGCTGCATCGTGCAGCGTCTGCGAATTGGCAAGGCCAACCCCGAACACCAGGATGGAACCGATGACAAGCGCCATCAGCCCGGCAACAGTGCGCGCGCCGATGCGATCGGTCAGCGAAAGCGTTTGAATCTTAACAGCCATGACAACCTCCGTGAATGGCTTCGGGAGAAAACCTCTCCCAAAGGTCCGGCTCTCAACCGGTGCGAATGGCAGGTCTCCTGGCTCGCGGGTCGCGTCGACGTTGCCATCAACATCAGCAAATGCCAACCTTCCCAACGTTGATCGCGGTCATGAAAACGGGACGATTCGTAGACAAAGAGGCGTCCGCGCCGATTGATCATGCCGCCACGTCAGTGGCGTATCCGGTCCGGGCTTCAAACAGAAGGAAAACACCATTGTTTTCCGTCGCTCTGGCCTCCGGGCCGGTGACATTTGCCTCGCCGCTCTACAGTCGCGGGGTCGGCTGCGATAAAGATGCCCGGATTGGGTCCATCCCTCCGCATTCCCTTTTGATCCTGAAAGCGCCTTTGCTTTCTGGAACCATTCGAACCTCAAGTGATAGAACCGGCGCCGCGGAGTGTCAATCGCTACCGCGCCATCGCGCGCTCTATAAGCGACCAATATCGGCGCTGACGCCGAGCATGCGCTCGAAACCGACCAGACGCTCAAGCTCGGCCGCAATCTCGTCGAGCGCCGCATCGACCTGATCGCGGTAACTGGTTTGCCCGCCGCTGATGCCGAAGTCGGAGAGCAGCCCTGCGCGATAGGCGTCCGACCCGAACAGGCCATGAAGATAGGTTCCCGAGACCTTGCCGTCGGGCGATGTGGCGCCGTCGGGGCGGCCGTCGAGCAGGGTCATCGGACGCTCGCAGTCAGGACCCCGGCTTACGCCAAGATGGATCTCGTAGCCCGACAAGGCGACATCATGGCTCACCGAGTGCGCGACTGTGTTGCGCACGGTTTTCTCCGGCGCCATCTCGGTGTCGATATCGAGCAATCCCAGCCCTTCGGCGTTGGTTTCTCCGCCTTCGATCGCCTCCGGGTCGCGCACGCTATTCCCCAGCATCTGGTAGCCGCCGCAAATGCCGATGATGCGGCCGCCGCGGCGGCGATGCGCCTGCAGGTCCCGGTCCCAGCCCTGCCGGCGGAAATCGGCGAGATCGGAAATCGTCGATTTCGATCCCGGCAGGATCACCAGGCCGGCGTCGTCGGGCAGCCGCTCGCCGGGCCGCACGAACACCAGTTCCACATCCGGCTCGGCCTTGAGCGGATCGAAATCGTCGAAATTGGCGATCCGCGACAACACCGGAACCGCGACCTTGAGGGCCTTGCCTGTCCCGCGCGCCAGCCGTTCCAGCGCCACGGAATCCTCCGCCGGCAGCCGCGCCGCGGCCTTGAGCCAGGGAATGACGCCCAGGCAAGGCCAACCGGTAAAGCCGCCGATCGCCGAAATGCCGTCGTCAAACAGGCTGACATCGCCGCGGAACTTGTTGATCAGATACCCCGCGATCATCGCCCGGTCCGCGTCCGGCAGGATGGTGTGGGTGCCGACCACCGAGGCGATCACCCCGCCGCGGTCGATGTCGCCGACCAGTACCACCGGCACGCCGGCAGCCGTGGCAAATCCCATATTGGCGATGTCGCCGGGCCTGAGATTGATTTCCGCTGGAGATCCCGCCCCCTCGACCAGCACCAGATCGGCGCCATCTGCGATACGGTGGAAACTGTCCATCACCGCCGCCATCAATTCCGGCTTGAGTTTCTGGTAATCGCGACCGCGGGCATGGCCGATGACCTTGCCCTGCACCACCACCTGCGACCCGGTCTCCGATTGCGGCTTGAGCAGTACCGGGTTCATGTGCACGCTTGCCGGAACCCGGCAGGCCAGCGCCTGCAGCCACTGCGCGCGGCCGATCTCGCCGCCATCATCGGCGACGGCGGCGTTGTTGGACATGTTTTGCGGCTTGAACGGGCGCACCTTCAGCCCATGATTGGCCGCCAGCCGGCAGAACCCCGCCACCAACACGGTCTTGCCGACATCCGACCCCGTTCCCTGAAACATCAACGCTCGTGTCATGACGCTGTCGATAGCATCGCGATCGCCAGATCGAAAGGGATTTCCAGCCAATGAAACCACCTCCGCCCCACGCCCCGAAGTTTCTTTTTGCGACGTCTGAATTGCGACACATCATGGCGACATTGATCCGCCTCGACAGACGCGATGAGCCTAGAGCAACAGCGGATTGCTTATGCCATTTCAGGCTGTGATCGACATCAAACCGGAAGGACGCCGTCATGCTCTACGTATTCAATTCCGCCAATCGCGTTCAGATTGCCTGGAACGGCGTGCTCCCGGCCCAGAAAGCCAACCAGAAGCCCCGCACCGGTATTCTCAACAGCTTTGTCCGCACCCTGTCGGCTGGCTGAAACGCGCGAGCGCGCACATTCGAGAATTGACGACAGGGCCGGGCGGGCAAAACGTCCGGCCTTTTTGGTTGTGCCAAAGGCAAATGACAGGGACCTGTAAATACGAAGGCCGCCCGGACCTTGCGGTTCGGACGGCCTGCCAAATGATACGCCTGGCTACCCCGCAGATACACGCGAGGTTCGCGACATCCCGGTACGCAATACCTGATCCGGGATGGTCGGCGGTTGTCCCCCGCCGTTAGGAAGGTTTAACCCGGACATCGTTACCGGAGGGTTAGTGAAACCCTAAGCAATCATGAATCGGGCAATTTATTCGCTTAACGTGCATTTCAGTTCAGCCCTGAAAGATCATCAGACGCCTGAATCGCGAATTCTCAAAGGTGCGGTTGATTTCTCGCGCCAAGTCCTTACCCTGAAAGACGGCATTTCAATCAGCGGTCAGTTCGCGCCTCGATCTGCGGTCAGCTCACTACAGGGTTCCGTGAGACGCACTTACGCTAATTGATGTCGTCTTTGCGTCGTTACTGGCGTATGATTTGGTTATCAATGACCAAGAGGCGAAATGCCTTCAATTCCACGGCGCCGGTATACGCAGTGACCGGACTTGCCGAACAATGGAACAACCACTGCACAATAAGACTGGGAGGTCTTAAACATGATGAAGCTTCTCGCTTCCACCGTCCTCGCCGCTGGCCTTATGGGCTTTGCCGGTGCTGCCTCCGCCGCAGATTGCGGCCGGGTTACAATCGCAAACATGAACTGGGCTTCAGCTGAAGTCCTCGCCAACATCGATCAGATCATCCTTTCCGAAGGTTATGGTTGCCAAGCCGAACTTGTCGCCGGTGACACCACGCCGACGCTCACCTCGATGGTTGAAAAGCAGGAGCCGGACGTTGCTCCGGAAGCCTGGATCAACTCGCTCCGCACTCTGCTGGACGCGGCTGTCGCCGAAGGCAAGCTGCATTACGCGTCTGAATCGCTCAGCGATGGCGGCGTCGAAGGCTGGTGGATTCCGAAATATTTCGCTGAAGCCAATCCCGAGATCAAGTCCATCGACGATGCGCTGGCTCATCCGGAACTGTTCCCTGCCCCCGGCATGGAAAATGCAGGCAAGGGCGGCGTTTACAACTGCCCTGAAGGCTGGGGTTGCCGCATCATCACCACCAACCTGTTCAAGGCCTATGGCGCTGCGGACAAGGGCTGGGTGACGGTTGAAACCGGCTCCGCCGCAGGCCTCGACGGCTCGATCGCCAAGGCCTATGAGAGCGAAGATCCGTGGCTCGGCTATTACTGGGCTCCGACCGCCATTCTCGGCAAGTACGAAATGGTCAAGCTCGACCACGGCGTTGAGCACGACAAGGAA
The DNA here is from genome assembly GCA_000961635.1 of Hoeflea sp. BRH_c9. Taxonomy (GTDB): domain Bacteria; phylum Pseudomonadota; class Alphaproteobacteria; order Rhizobiales; family Rhizobiaceae; genus Hoeflea. The sequence goes on from LADQ01000145.1 coordinate 7,048, forward strand.
GAATGGGACCGCTGCACCTCGATCACCGATTGCCCGGACCCCAAGAAAAACGCCTGGTCCAAGTCGGAAGTCTACACGGTCGTGACCGACGACTTCAAGAAGCGCGCCGGACCGGCCTATGACTACCTTGCCAGCCGCAGCTGGCCCAACTCCACTGTGAACGGCTTGCTTGCCTGGATGGCCGACAACCAGGCCACCGGTGAAGCAGGCGCCCGTCACTTCCTCAAGGAAAATGAGGACATCTGGACAAAGTGGGTGTCGCCGGAAGCGGCTGAAAAAGTCAAGAAAGCAGTGATGTAATCCATCGCTTACAATGTGGCGGGCTCAGGTCCGCCACATTTTTATCCAGGCAGCGGCGGTCGGGGAAAACAAAGCCGCGGCAGACTGGAGCCGGGACCGGGGCACGCGCCATCAGGCGCATTCGTCTGGCCAAAGGCAGCGATGAACGGCTGGTCGCCTGACGATCAGCCCACACTTTTTTCCGTATTTGGAGCGTGAATATGGACTGGTTCACAAAATTTCCCGCCATGGACACCGACAGATTGACTGCCTTGAAAAAGGCGATCGATCTCGGCTTTCGCAACTTCACCCGCGCCTATGGCGACGTGTTTGAAACCGCACTCTATCCAGTGCAATGGTTCATGTATCGCGTTGAGCAACTGCTCACCCAATCGCCCTGGCCCCTCGTGATCCTCGCTTTCGCATTGATCGCATGGCTGGCGAGCCGGAGCTGGAAGATCACCGCGGGCGTTGTCGTCACCCTGCTGCTGATCGGCTATTTCGACATGTGGGACGACACGATGAAGACCATTGCCATGACGGTCGTGGCGACGATCATGGCCATCATCCTGGGCATTCCCATCGGCATCCTCATGGGCCGGTCGAACCGGGTCCAGTCCGTGCTCAATCCGATCCTCGACGTGATGCAGACCATGCCGAGCTTCGTCTACCTCATTCCCGTGGTCATGTTGCTCGGCATCGGCCGCGTCCCCGGCCTCATCGCCGTGATGGTCTACGCCATTCCGCCGATCATCCGGCTGACCAATCTCGGCATCAGGCTGGTCGACAAGGATGTGCTTGAGGCGGCGGACGCCTTTGGCTCGTCGAACTGGCAGCGGCTCAAGAATGTGCAGATGCCCTTGGCGCTGCCCACCATCATGGCCGGCGTCAACCAGACCATCATGATGGCGCTCGCCATGGTCGTGGTCGCCTCGATGATCGGCGTTCAGGGTCTCGGACTGCCGGTGCTCAAGGCCATCGCCAACCAGTATTTCACCCTTGGCGTTTTCAATGGCCTCGCCATTGTCGGCATAGCCATCATCTTTGACCGCACCAGCCAGGCCTATGGCAAGCGGCTGCAAAAGCACCTGGAGGTGGTACATGGCTGAGCAAAATAGCGGAATCGGGATCAGCATCCGCAATCTGTACAAGATTTTCGGCAGCAATCCGGAGGACTATATCGACGCCGTCAAGGGCGGCATGACCAAGGCCGAGCTCAACGAGAAGCACAATCATGTGCTCGGGCTCAAGGACATCAACATCGACATGCCGGGCGGCGGCATTCAGGTAGTGATGGGTCTGTCCGGTTCGGGCAAATCCACGCTGATCCGCCATATCAACCGGCTGATCGATCCGACCGCGGGCGAGGTCATCGTCGGCGACGAGGATGTCGTCAAGATGAACGAGGCGCAGCTGCGCGAATTCCGCCGCCACAAGACGGCGATGGTGTTTCAGAAGTTCGCGCTGCTGCCGCACCGCACGGTGCTGGAAAACGCGGTCTACGGCCTGGAAATCCAGGGGCTCCCCCGCGAGGAGCAGGAAAAGCAGGCGCGGCGCTGGATCTCCCGCGTCGGCCTCGACGGCTTCGAGGACAATTATCCCAACCAGCTCTCGGGCGGCATGCAGCAGCGGGTCGGGCTTGCCCGGGCGCTGACCAATGACGCGCCCATCCTGTTGATGGACGAGGCCTTCTCCGCGCTCGATCCGCTGATCCGCATGGACATGCAGTCGGTTCTCTTGGATCTGCAAAAGGAGATCCGCAAGACCGTCGTCTTCATCACCCATGATCTCGACGAGGCGCTGCGCCTGGGCGACCGCATTGCCATCCTGCGCGATGGTGAAGTGGTGCAGCAGGGCACCAAGCAGGAAATCGTGCTTCGCCCGGCCGACGAGTACATTTCGAGCTTCGTGCGCGAGGTCAACCGCGGCCGGGTGATCTCGGTCGACATGGTCATGGCCCCGTTGTCCGGCGAACCGAAAGGCATGCCGATCAAAACGGGGACCGTGCTGGAAGTCGCCGCCAAGAGGATGACCGACAGCAACGTGCCCGAGGCGCATGTGACGGATGCGTCGGGCACTGTCATCGGCAAGCTGGCGATCAACGAAGTGATCTCGGCCATGGTCACTCCGGTTGACCACGAGTCCGCCGCCGCCTGACCGCCTGCCCCGGGGGCCGCGGGGGCCGCGAGCGGTTTTCCAACGCAGACAGGCAGCAATGACAGATCAACCCGCGGACGAGCACATCGTTCGCGGGTTTTTTCATGCCCATCAGCGATCTTTGTTGCAATGACATAAAGATATCTTTATACGTTACGCAGATAAACAGGAGAATTCCATGCCCGCTTCCAATCCGCTTGCCGATCTGCTGGCCGAAAAAGGCGTCCTGCTCGCCGACGGCGCAACCGGGACCAACCTCTTCGCCATGGGTCTGGAATCCGGTGAAGCCCCGGAAATGTGGCTGGAGACGGCGCCGGAGAAGATCACCAAGCTGCACCAGGATTTTGTCGATGCGGGATCGGATATCATTCTCACCAATTCCTTTGGCGGCACCCGCAACCGATTGAAGCTGCACCAGGCCGACGACCGCGTTTTCGCACTGAACAAGAAGGCCGCCGAGATCGCCCGCGCCGTCGCCGACAAGGCGCCGCGCAAGGTCATTGTCGCCGGCTCCGTCGGCCCGACCGGCGACCTGCTGGTGCCGCTCGGCGCCATGACCTACGACTCGGCGGTGGACTCCTTCGCCGAACAGATCGCGGGTCTCAAGG
>LADQ01000146.1 GCA_000961635.1 Hoeflea sp. BRH_c9
CGGCGCAGACGCTTGGCTACGCCGCCGCCCGCGCCGCCGCGGCAGGCCATGGCAATGTTGAAACCCTGCACTGTGATGGTGAGAACCTGCCGTTCGCCGACAACACTTTCGATGCCATTGTCTGCCGGCTTGGCCTGATGCTGTTTTCGGCGCCGCGCCGCGGGCTTGAGGAGATGCACAGGGTGGTCAGGCCGGGAGGCAAGGTCAGCGCGCTGGTGTTTTCCGCGCCGGAGAACAACCCTTGCCTGGGGATCCTGGCATCGACCGCCGCCAGGCACGGCAAACTTGCCGGCATGGATCCCTTCCGGCCGGGAAGTCTGTTAAGCTTGGGGCGCGCTGGCGAACTTGAGACGATGTTCGGGCAAGCCGGATTTGGCGCGACGGTTTCGACAACGGTGAGTGCGCCATTCATGCTTCCATCTGCCCGCCACTATATTGAATTCGTTCGTGAATCCGGCGCTCCGGTGATCAAGATGCTGGAACACCTGGCTCCGGCCGCGCAACAGGAGGCCTGGAACGAAATGGAGCAGCTTCTGTCGCGCTTCGAGACCGGCGCCGGCTGGGCGGGTCCCAATGAATTGCTGCTGGTGACGGGAACACGATGAAACCAGGGAGCGTGAAGTGTCGGCAAGCGTGACCAGGACCCGGCGCTGGATCAGACTGGGCATGCTGCTGGTATTTTACGGCTGTCTGCTGATGGGCGGGCGCTGGCTGGGGATGGCCATCGAGCAGCATCTGAAGCTTACGGCGATTGCGCAAGCGGGCATGCCCTATCTGGGCGCGGTGGCCGCGGTTGTGGTCCTCTATGTCGTGCTGACCGCCATTCCCTTCGTGCCGGGAACCGAGATCGGCGTGGCGCTGCTGATGGTGTTTGGGGCGCGGATGGCCGGGATCGTCTATCTGGCGACGATCGCGGCGCTGACGCTGTCCTTCGTGCTGGGGCGGCTGATACCGGAACGCAGGCTGGCGGCATGGCTTGGCCGTCGCGGTCTTGTCCGCGCCGCGGCGTTGATGGAGACCTTCGAAAAGCTCGGGCCGGAGGGCCGCGACCGCTACCTGACCCAGACCACTCCGCGCTGGCTCAAACCCTGGCTGGTCGAGCACCGCAGGCTCACCTTGATCGTGCTGATCAACCTGCCCGGCAATACGCTTGTGGGCGGCGGCGGCGGTATTGCGCTGGTCACCGGCATGAGCCGGCTGATCAGCCTGCCGCAGTTTCTCGTCTGCACAGCCCTTGCCGTGGCCCCGGTGCCTCTGGCGGTGGTGCTGGCGAGTTGGTGGTGAGCGCGCGGGAAACCCCGAGTTGAAACACGCATCGCTAGCAAATATGCCTGGGACAAAATCCGCGATGACTTGCCAAAACGCGCCAGATTGTCACAGGATCGCGCCGCGCCTGGGGCGGAGATTGCAGCAACTCGCCGCGTCAGCGCGAGTTTTAAAGGGGGGAACGACATGCGCGGAATTGGATTTTACTTTTTTGTATTCGGGGCGCTGTGCGTGACGGCCGGCATGGGCTGGGGGATCGAGATGGCGATTTCGGGCGATCACAGGCTGGCCGGCGCCCACGCCCATCTCAACCTGGTCGGCTGGGTGACGATGGGCCTGTTCGGCATCTATTACACGCTGACGCCACGGGCGGCGGCGTCGGGACTGGCCAAGATCCACCTGGCTCTCGCGGTGGCCGGCGTCGTGGTGATGGTGCCCGGCATCGCCATTGCCATTCAGGGAGGCACTGAGGCGCTGGCTGCGGCAGGTTCAATGCTGACGGCGGCGTCGATGCTGGTGTTTTTGTACACCCTGTTCAGGAACGGGCTCGGCCAGCCGGCCTGAGCGGGGACGCAAGGTCGGGAGAGATTATTTTTCGGGTGACGACCGAAAAAGTAAACTGTCCCAGATATTTACACCAACCTGCTTTGCACCAGCGCGGCTTCGATGAAGCTGGCGAACAGCGGGTGGGGTTCGAGCGGCCTGGATTTGAGCTCGGGGTGAAACTGCACGCCGATGAACCAGGGATGCACGTCGAGCGGATATTCGATGGTTTCGGGCAAGAGCCCGTCGGGCGAAATGCCCGAGAACACAAGGCCCGCGGCTTCGAGCTGGTCCTTGTAGGCGATGTTGACCTCGTAGCGATGGCGATGGCGCTCGGAGACTTCCGTCGCGCCATAGATTGAGGCGATCAGCGAGCCGGGTTTCAAGGGATGCGGATAGGCGCCCAGCCGCATGGTGCCGCCGAGATCGCCATTGGCGGCGCGCTTTTCCAGCTGGTTGCCCTTGAGCCATTCGGTCATGATGCCGACGACATGGGTGCCGGTCTTGCGGTTGAATTCGGACGACACCGCGTCCTCGATGCCGGCCAGATTGCGCGCGGCGTCGAGCACCGCCATCTGCATGCCGTAGCAGATGCCGAAATAGGGAACTTTTCGTTCGCGCGCGAATTTCGCGGCGGCGATCTTGCCTTCGGCGCCGCGTTCGCCAAAGCCGCCCGGCACCAGGATGCCGTTGACCTTTTCGAGCCAGGGCGACGGGTCTTCCTTCTCGAAGATCTCGCTCTCGATCCATTCGAGCTTGACCTTGACCCGGTTGGCGATGCCGCCGTGATGGAGCGCCTCGATCAAGGATTTGTAGGCGTCCTTGAGGCCGGTATATTTGCCGACGATGGCGATGGTGACTTCGCCCTCGGGATTGTGGATGCGTTCGGAAACCTCTTCCCAGGCGGCCATGCGCGGCGCCGGCGCGGGGTCGATGCCGAAGGCGGCGAGCACCTCGGTGTCGAGCCCCTCGGTATGATAGGCAATCGGCACATCATAGATCGAGGGCACGTCGAGCGCCTGGATGACGGCGGACGGGCGCACATTGCAGAACTGCGACAGCTTGCGGCGTTCCTCGGCCGGGATCTCGCGGTCGGCGCGAACAAGCAGGATGTCGGGCGCGATGCCCATCGCCTGGAGTTCCTTGACCGAATGCTGGGTCGGCTTGGTCTTAAGCTCGCCAGCAGCGGCGATCCACGGCATCAGCGTCAAATGGACATAGACGGCGTTGCCGCGCGGCAGATCGTTGCCAAGCTGGCGGATCGCCTCGATGAACGGCATCGCCTCGATGTCGCCCACCGTGCCGCCGATCTCGCACAGCACGAAATCATAGTCTTCATTGCCCTCGAGCACGAAATTCTTGATCTCGTTGGTCACATGCGGAATGACCTGGACGGTGGCGCCGAGATAGTCGCCGCGGCGTTCCTTGTCGATGATGTCCTTGTAGATGCGGCCGGTGGTGATGTTGTCGGACTTGACCGCCGAACGGCCGGTGAAGCGCTCGTAATGGCCCAGATCCAGATCGGTCTCGGCGCCGTCGTCGGTGACGAACACCTCGCCGTGCTGGGTCGGGCTCATGGTGCCCGGATCGACATTGAGATAGGGGTCGAGCTTGCGCAGCCGCACCCGGTAACCACGGGCCTGCAGCAACGCACCGAGTGCCGCCGAGGCAATGCCTTTTCCGAGCGAGGAGACCACGCCGCCAGTTATGAAAACATATCGCGCCATGGGGTTGAACCGATACCTTTAGAACACTGATTCCGCCACCCCAAAATTCCGGTGGCGCGTTTTAGCGGTGCATAACAGCCAGACTGTCCTGAAAACCGCATGAAAAAACCGGCGGTGGCAATCTGCGCCAACCGCCGGTTTGGATGATTTGCAGGCTTACTGGCCGGACGGCACGTCGGAGCCCGGAACAGCAGGCGCGGCCGGAATCTCCGTACCCGAAGCAGGCGTTTCAGCCGGCGCAGGTGCAGCCGCGCCGCCGAGCTGATCGAGCACGCCCGAACCGGAGCCGTCGGTCTGGACCGGGATCCGGTCGAGAATGTCGGTCGGATTGTCGCCGTAGCGGGCGAGAATGCCGAGCGCCAGGGAAGTCACGAAAAAGGCGGCTGCAAGAATGCCGGTGGTGCGGGTCAGCGCGTTGGCGGCGCCGCGGGCCGACATGAAGCCGGAGCCGCCGCCGATGCCCAGGCCGCCGCCTTCCGAGCGCTGAATCAGCACGATGCCGACAAGCGCCAGCACGATCATGAGATGAATGACAATCAAAACGGTTTGCATGAGGGATCTTTCCTGCCCGTTGAGGGCGCAATCTTCGTCACGTTTTGCGGCTCTTTACACGAGGGCAGCCAGCTTTCCAAGTCCCGTCTGAGCCGAACCGGCCGCGCAGGACAGTCAAAACCCCAACACTACCGGTCAAAAAGCCCGGCTGCCGCCTTACAGATGGCCAGGAAGTCGGCCGCTTTCAAGCTGGCGCCGCCAATCAATGCGCCGTCGACATCGCGGACGGCGAGCAGTTCAGCGGCGTTACTGGGCTTGACCGAGCCGCCATAGAGAAGCCGCATCATGGCCCCCTCGCCCGCAAACCGCCTGGTCATTTCAGTGCGGATGAAGCCGTGGGCTTCGGCGACGTCGGCCACGGTGGGGGTGAGCCCGGTGCCGATGGCCCAGACCGGCTCATAGGCAATGACGGTGTTTTTCGCCGTGGCGCCCTCGGGCACGGAGCCGGCAAGCTGGCGGCCAAGCACGTCAAGCGTCAGTCCGGACTTACGCTCGACCTCGGTCTCGCCGATGCAGATGATTCGGATCAGGCCCGCGTCCCTCGCCGCCTCGGCCTTGGCGCGGATGGTGTCGTTGTCCTCGCCATGCAGGGTGCGGCGCTCGGAATGGCCGACCAGCACGTGGGTGGCCAGGCAATCGGCGATCATTTCGGCCGAAATGTCGCCGGTGAAGGCGCCCGACTGCTCCGTGTGGCAATCCTGCGCGCCGATCAGAAGCGGGCTGTCCTCGGCCAGCGCCGTGGCCACATATAGCAGCGTCGCCGGCGGGCAGATCAAGGCGTCGATGCGGGCGGTCAGATCCGGGCCGAGACCATCGGCGATGGCCTTGAGTTCAGTCAGGTTTTCGCGGGTGCCGTTCATCTTCCAATTGCCGGCCACAAGCGGGCGGATGTCAGGTGTCATCAGATTTTTCCGTTCCGGTTGGTGTGCAGGCGGCTTAGCAGACCGGGGCGGATTTGCAAATGACGGGGGGAGGAGTGGATGCGCAGCAGCGATTGAAAACTCCCGAAAATCGACCGATTTTGTGCTGCTGTTTTGATATGCGTCAAGGACCTGACGCGATGAGCAAGGCATTTTGACCGTGATTTGTAACGGAGCCAAGGTTGATGCCCTTCACCCAAGAAGAATTTTTCAACGTCTTCGCCGTCTACAATGCTGCGATATGGCCCCTGCCGCTCCTGACCTACATACTCGGAGCTGTGGCGGTCATCCTGACCTTTTGGCCATCGAAGGTCGGAACACTTCTCATTTCCGCGATCCTCGCCCTGATGTGGCTGGTCAACGGAGCAGCGTATCACTGGAGCTTCTTCGCTGAGATCAATCCAGTGGCGCGTGGTTTCGGTATCATCTTTGTCATTCAGGCGCTCCTTCTCATTGGCGCGCCTTTTATCTGGACTTCATTTCGCA
>LADQ01000034.1 GCA_000961635.1 Hoeflea sp. BRH_c9
GCCGAGCGTTCGCGCCAGTCGGCGAGATAGGGGGCTGCCGCCAGTTCCTGCCGCCACGAGACCCAGAGCGTGCCGACCGAGGGGCCGAGGCTGGTCAGGCGCGGGGCTCCGAAGATCGACAGGCTGACATCGACATCGGAGAGTGCCCAGCGGGCGTGGAGCATGACCTTGTCTTCCGGCCTTGGCTGACCTGAAACATTCTCGCGGTCGAACTCCACCGGTGTTCCGAGCAGATCGCTGATCGCGCCGACCCAGTCATCCGGACGAAGCCCGTGAATGTCATCAAGATCATAGGCCACGTACAGTATTGGCCGATCGTCCGCGGGTGCGCTGGGTTGAGCCGACAAGACCGGCAATCCATAGGCCAGGCTGCAGGGGATCACGGCTTGACGTGAACTTGGCTGCAACGGGCCTCCGATCAGCCGCGCCAGATCGACCGGCGTCGCCCCCCAGCCAACCCGCCGCCCGTCTATCTCAAATCCTTCGGCGAGTTTCAGCACGGCGCCCCCGAAACACATCGTTACCGGATTTTAGCGCGGCGAAGCGATCGGCACAAATGCGGGACGGAGATCACGATGATCGTGTCCGTGCACCACCTATCAAGCCCGCGACTGCTCTTCCCAGACCTTGACCAGTTCGACGATGGTTTCCACCGACTTTTCCATGTCCTGGCGGCTGATCCATTCGAGCGGCGAATGGTAGGCGTGGCCGCCGGTGTAGATGTTGGGGCAGGGCAGACCCATGAAGGACAGACGCGAGCCGTCGGTGCCGCCGCGGATGGAATGGGTCACCGGTTCGAGGCCTGTGCGGCGGACGGCTTCGATGAGGTTTTCCATCACTTCGGGGTGACGGTCGAGCACTTCCTTCATGTTGCGGTATTGCTCAATCACCTTGAAACGCAGGGTCGAGCCGGGATAGGCGGTCATCACCTCATCGGCGATCTCTTTGAGCAGGGCCTCCTTCTCTGCGAGGCCCGGATTGTCGAAATCGCGGATGATGAATTTCAGGTGGGCCTTGTCCATCGAACCTCGGATATCGGTGGGATGGATAAAGCCCTGGCGGCCATCGGTGGTCTCGGGCGCGATGTCCCTTGGCAGCCGGGCGATGATCTCGCCGGCGATCTTGATGGCGTTTTCCATCACGCCCTTGGAGGTGCCCGGATGCATGGCGACGCCGGTAATGTCGATCTCGACGCCGTCGGCGGAGAAGGTTTCGTTCTCGATCTCGCCAATCGTGCTGCCATCGAGCGTGTAGCCGAAGGCTGCGCCGAGTTTTTCAAGGTCGACCTTGTCGGCGCCGCGGCCGATCTCCTCGTCGGTGGTGAACAGGATTTTTACCGCGCCGTGCCGGATTTCCGGGCTGGCTGTCAGAACCTGCACCGCCGTCATGATTTCGGCGATGCCGGCCTTGTCGTCGGCGCCGAGCAGCGTCGTGCCGTCGGTGGTGACGATGTCGTGGCCGATCTGGGCGTCCAGGTCCGGATGCTCGCTCATGCGGATCACGCGGCTGGTGTCCCCCTTGAGCCCGATGTCGCCGCCCTGATAGTTCCGCACGACATCCGGTTTGACGTTGGCGCCGGTGAAATCCGGCGCGGTGTCCATGTGCGAGCAGAAACAGATGACCGGCACATCGGTGTCGACATTGGAGGGCAGCGTCGCATAGACATTGCCGTGCTCGTCGAGATGGGCGTCCTCGAGGCCGAGCGCCAGCAGTTCGGCGACCAGCACATGGCCCAGATCCTTCTGCTTTTCGGTTGACGGCTGCGCGGCGGATGAGGGGTCCGACTGGGTGTCGATGACGACGTAACGGAGCAGGCGGTCGAGAACAGTGTCGGTCATGGGATGTCCGATTCCAATTGGGGGCAGGCCCTGCTATAGCCTTCCTTGCGGCGCACGGGAATATGGCATGTGCCTCCGCGGGCGCCAGGACGGCGGTTTGCCGCCAAAGCGATTGACTTCCCGGTGATTCCCCCTTAGAGACCCCCGTAGCGCGAGGGTTGATGCCCTGGCGTTTTCTTACGTGTCCCGTGGACGGTTTGCACAATGCGTGCGTCGACCGTCCTGTCAGGTCTCAAAAACAGGGGCCAGAGGAGGGCGCGTTTCCTTCAACCAGTTTGGTGACAGACTGGTGCAACCGTTTGAAAGGAAATGCGATGAGCAAGCGCGAATCGTCAAAATACAAACTCGATCGCCGTATGGGCGAGAACATCTGGGGCCGTCCCAAGTCGCCAGTCAACCGTCGTGAATACGGCCCCGGCCAGCACGGACAGCGCCGCAAGAGCAAGCTCTCCGACTTCGGCGTGCAGCTGCGCGCCAAGCAGAAGCTGAAGGGCTATTACGGCGACGTCTCGGAAAAGCAGTTCCGCAAGATCTATGACGAAGCCAACCGGATGAAGGGCGATACGCCTGAAAACCTGATCGGCCTTCTCGAGCAGCGCCTGGATGCAGTCGTCTACCGCGCCAAGTTCGTGCCGACGATTTTCGCGGCGCGCCAGTTCGTCAACCACGGCCACGTCACGGTCAACGGCACCCGGGTCAATATCGGCTCCTACCGTTGCAAGCCGGGCGATGTGGTTGCTGTCAAGGAAAAGTCCAAGCAGCTCGCCATCGTACTCGAATCGGCCCAGCTGGCCGAGCGCGACGTGCCGGAATATGTCGAAGCCGATCATCACAAGATGACCGCAACTTTCGTGCGCGTGCCGACGCTGAGCGATGTTCCTTACGCCGTTGTGATGGAACCCAACCTGGTCGTCGAATTCTATTCACGCTGATCGCTTTCACGATCACGCCAGATCAGGCCGTCCCTCTCGGGGCGGCCTTTTTGTATCCGCAGGTTTGAAAGCGTGTCCGGAGACAGAAGATGACTGAATTGCAGGACGTGCTTGACGAGATCGCCTTTGAAGCGGCCACCTCCACCGACCGCGGCGCGGTGGCCCATTACATTCCGGAACTGGCCAAGGTCGATCCCAACGAGTTCGGCATCGCCGTGGCGCTGCCTGACGGACGCGTGCTGTCGGCCGGCGACGCAGCGACCGGGTTCTCGATCCAGAGCGTGTCGAAAGTGTTCACCCTGGCCTTGGCGCTGGGCAAGCTCGGCGACGCCGTCTGGAGCGGGGTGGGGCGCGAACCCTCGGGCAACTCATTCAACTCGATCGTCCAGCTCGAGCAGGAAAAAGGCCGGCCGCGCAATCCGTTCATCAATGCGGGCGCCATCGCGGTGGTCGACCTGATCATGGCCGGACATCAGCCGAAGGAGGCGATCGGCGAGATCATCCAGTTCATCCGCCATCTGGCTGACGACGATTCGATCCTGATTGACGAGCATGTCGCCCGCTCCGAGACCGAGCATGGCGACCGCAACGCGTCGCTTGCCCATTTCATGCGCGCCTTCGGCAACATCGATCATCCGGTCGACCATGTGCTGGGCGTCTATTTCCATCAATGCGCCATCGAGATGAATTGCCGGCAGCTGGCGCGCGCCGGCCTGTTCCTGGCGAGCCAGGGACGCGATCCGGTGACCGGCGCGCAAGTTGTTTCGCCGCAGCGGGCGCGGCGGATCAACGCCATCATGCTGATGTGCGGCCATTACGACGGTTCGGGCGAATTCGCCTTTCGCGTCGGCCTGCCCGGCAAGAGCGGCGTTGGCGGCGGAATCCTGGCGATCGCGCCGGGAAAAGCCTCGATCGCGGTGTGGTCGCCGGGTCTCGACCTTGTAGGCAATTCCAAACTCGGCAGCGGTGCCTTGGAGGATCTGGCCCGGCGGATGGAATGGTCGGTGTTCGGGGCTTGACGGAACCGCTCAAAGCCATCATCCCCACGGTCATGAGCGAAGTGATCGACAATGTGGACACTCCTGACCTGGCGCCGGGCGCCGGGCCATCGATGTATAAGGGCGCGCCGTCGAGCGTGACGTTCAACAAGTTGCGCAAAAGGCTGATCCGCAATGTCCGGCAGGCGATCGATGATTTTGCCATGGTCAGGCCTGATGTGGCGGGCAGACGGCCGCGCTGGCTGGTGGCGCTGTCGGGCGGCAAGGATTCCTACGGGCTGTTGACGCTGTTGATGGATCTGAAATGGCGCGGCATGCTGCCGGTTGACCTGATTGCCTGCAATCTCGACCAGGGCCAGCCGAATTTCCCCAAGCATATCCTTCCTGACTATCTGACCGCGCATGATATTCCGCACCGGATCGAGTACCGCGACACGTATTCGGTGGTAACGGCGAAGGTGCCCGAGGGCGCCACCTATTGCGCCTTGTGTTCGCGGCTCAGGCGCGGCAATCTCTACCGGATTGCGCGGGAAGAGGGCTGCGAGGCGCTGGTGCTGGGCCATCACCGCGATGACATTCTGGAGACGTTCTTTCTCAATTTCTTCCATGGCGGACGGCTCGAGGCGATGCCGCCAAAGCTGCTCAACGACGAGGGAGATCTGATGCTGCTCAGGCCGATGGCCTATTGCGCCGAGGAAGATCTGGCGCGGTTCGCCGAGGCGCTGAAATTCCCGATCATCCCGTGTGATCTGTGCGGCTCCCAGGACGGTTTGCAGCGCAACGCCATGAAAGAGATGATCGGCGACATCGAGCGGCGCATGCCCGGCCGCAAGGACTCGATGATCCGGGCGCTGGCCAACACCCGGCCCTCACATCTTCTCGACCGGTCGCTGTTTGATTTCGCAACATTGTCGCCAACATCACAAAAGGCAGATCCATGACTTCTTTGACCGCAACGGATATGGATTGGCTGGCGGCATTGCTGCTTGATGCCGGGGCGGCGGAAATCATGCCGCGCTTTCGCAATCTGGGTGAAGGCGATGTCCAGCAGAAGACCTCGGCTTCCGATCTGGTGACCGAAGCCGATGTCAACGCCGAGCGGATGATCACCGCGGCGCTGCTCGCGCGCTTTCCCGACGCACTGGTGATCGGCGAGGAGGCAGTGGCGGCCAATCCGGCATTGCTTGAGGACTGGAGCAGAACGGACAAGCTCGCCTTTGTCGTCGACCCGATCGACGGCACCTTCAATTTCGCCTCCGGCGTCGCATCGTTTGGCGTCATGCTCGCGGTCGTGGAAGCCGGCGAGACGATTGCCGGCATCATTCACGACCCTGTCGGCCAGGACTGGATCATGGCGCAGAAGGGATCCGGCGCGATCCTGCGCCGGCTCGACGGACGCGAGAGCGCCTTGCGCGTCGCCGAGCCTGCCGGATCGGTCGGCCGGATGATCGGGTCCGCATCATGGCAATACATGCCGGAGCCGGAACGCAGCATTGTGGCGCGCAATGTGGCGCAGTGCCTTGGCAATGTTGGCTACCGCTGCGCCGCGCAGGAATACCGGCTGCTGGCCGGCGGTCATATCCATTTCGCGCTCTACAACAAGCTGATGCCCTGGGATCATCTGGCGGGCGCCTTGATCACCCACGAGGCGGGCGGCTATGTCCGGCGTTTTGACGGCAGCGTCTACAGGCCGGAACATCTTGATGGCGGCCTGCTGGCGACCACCGATCTCGACAGCTGGAACATGGTGCGCGAAGCGCTGTGGCGCGGCTGACGTCGAGGTTCTACAGCGCCGCACATCCAATTGGATGCGCAATGGTCGCTGTAGAGCTTTGAAATAATGCATGTACGTTATCACCCAAATGAATACATTTGGGTGCGACATGCATTAGCGCGCCAGTCCGGTTCCGAACAGGCGGCCTTTTTCGGCAATCAGCACCATCACCAGCGAGATCGCCGAGACAATGGCGTACCCGGCGGCGAGCGGGAAAATCGTGCCGTCAAAGGCCTGGCCGATGGCGGCGCCGACCAGGCCGCCGAAAACCGTCTGGGTAAAGCCCAGCGTTGACGACGCGGTGCCGGCGATGGCGCCAAGCGGCTCCATGGCGATCGAATTGAAATTGGAGCCGACGAAGCCGAACAACGGCATCATCAGGATGGAAATGCCAAAGAACAGCCAGAACGGGATCGGCCCCATGGCGGTCAATCCGGCCAGCAACAGCGCCAGGCCGAAATAGGCGATCAGCGCGCCATGCGACAGCCGCCTTTGGCCGAAATGACCGACCAGCCGCGAATTGGCGAATGACGACGCCGCCATGACCACCGCGACCGCGGCGAAGGCCAACGGGAAATAGGTTCCCAGGCCGTAGAGATCGACATAGATCGGTTGCGCCACATTGAGAAAGCCGAACAGCGAGCCGAAGTAGAAACTTGTGGCGAGCGTGTAAAACAGCGCAATCCGGTTGGTCAGCACGATGGCGAAGGCTTCGCGGATGCTTTTGAGCGTCAGCGGACGGCGGTGCTCCTCGCTCAGCGTTTCCGGCAGGCGCAGCATGGCCCAGAGGCCGATGACAAGCGACACCACCGCCATGAAGATGAAAATCAGATGCCAGTTTCCGGCCAGGATGATGATCTGGCCGACCATCGGCGCGAACACCGGCACAACCATGAACACCATCATCACCAGCGACATTGTCGCCGCCATGCCGCGGCCGGCATGGGTGTCGCGGACCACCGAGATCGCAATCACCCGGGTTGCCGCGGCGCCGATACCCTGCAGCAGGCGCGCAATCAGCAGGAACTCGAAGCTCGGCGCCAGCGCGCCGGCGATCGAGCAAACCGCATAGAGCGCTATGCCGAAAAACAGCGGCGCGCGGCGACCGAACCTGTCGGAAACCGGGCCGAAGAACAGCTGCGCGCCGCCGAACCCGATAATGTAGGACAGCAGGATATATTGCACCCGGTTGGCGTCGGCGATGCCGAGATCGGCCTGAATGTTGGGAAACGCCGGCAACATGATGTCGATGGCGAGCGCGTTGAGCGCCATCATCGAGGCGACGATGGCGATGAATTGCGGGCGGCCGATGCCGCCGATGGTCGCGGGTGGGCCTGCGGCGGCGGCCGTTGTTCCGTGCATTGAACAGTCCATCCTATTGGAACAGGATGCGGGGGCGCATCTGTTTGCTGCAATGCTGAAACCCAAGTGCGCCATGCGGGCGACCCTGCGGGGACCTTAAGGGGTCTGGGAATCAGAAGGCGGGCCGTCGTGACCGGTGCCGGTGTCGTTCATAAACCCGGCGCGGCGATCCGGCAAGCCTCGCAATGGAGGGAGCGGGAGCATGTCAGGTTTCGCGCGCCATGCCCTAGCCGGACGCGGGCAAGGCGGTTAGATTTGACCTCAGGCCGCCGGCCCGCATCGCCCGGATGGTTCGCCGGCAAGCATCCGGACGCAGGTCGTGAGGCGACCGGGCGATGAGAAAAGAGGGGAGATCTCGCGTGCAAGCCATTGAACCCGTGCGCCTTGTCCTGATCGGGCTGGGGATGGCGACCAGGCCGCATCTTGAAGCCTTCGCCGATCCCTCCAGTTTTATCGAGGTGGCGGGCATTCACAACCGCGGCCGCGCCAAGGCGGATGCGGTGGCTGAACGGCATGGCTACAGGATTTATGACATGCTTGAGGACATTGCCGCTGATGCCGGGGTCGAGGCGGTCGTGATCGCCACGCCACCGGACCAGCGCAGCGAGATTGTCGAGATGATGGCGCGGGCGGGCAAGCATATTCTGATTGAAAAGCCGCTTGAACGCACCTTGGCGGCGGCCAGGCATCTGGTGGAAACCTGCGAAAGCCACCAGGTGCATCTGGGCGTTGTGCTGCAGCATCGTTTCCGCGTCGGGGCCAAGCGGCTGCACAATCTGGTTGCGGGCGGCGCCCTGGGAGAGATCGCCCTGGTGCGGGTCGAGGTGCCGTGGTGGCGCGACCAGGCCTATTACGATGAGCCCGGACGCGGCACCTATGGGCGCGACGGCGGCGGTGTGCTGATCAGTCAGGCGATCCACACGCTGGACCTGATGCTCAGCCTGACCGGTGCCGCCGAGACCGTGCAAAGCTTTTGCGCCACGACGCGGCTGCACAGCATGGAAGCCGAGGATTTCGCCACCGCCGGCGTCCGGTTCGAATCCGGCGCCATAGGCTCGATCGTGGCGACAACGGCGAGTTTTCCCGGGTCACCGGAATCGATCATCATCGACGGCACGCTGGCCACCGCGACGCTGCGGGCCGGGTGGCTCGAGGTGATCTGGCGCGACGGCAGCAGGGAAGAGACCGGTGAACCGGCAGTCACCGGCGCGGGCGCCGATCCGATGGCGTTTCCCAGCGACTGGCATCGGGAGCTGATCGCGGATTTCGCGCTGGCGATCCGCCAGAACCGGCCGCCCCGGATCACCGGACGCGAGGCGCTCAGCGTTCATGCCCTGATCGAGGCGATGACCAGATCGTCGCTGGAGGGACGCGTGGCGCGGGTTGAGCCGGTGAGGGCCAGGTTCTGATTTCACGTTTTAACAGACGATGTGCAGACAGCCGGTGACAAAAAAATTGCCAATGATACTAAAAAGTGATACTAAATGAGCCTGAGAGGAAAACACCACGCTACCTTGGAGGCAGTTTTCGGTGACCCTATGCGTGCCAGCATCCCTTGGCGGGATATTGAAGCGCTGTTCATCGCCGCAGGCGGTGAGGTTAGCGAAGGGCAGGGGTCGCGGATCCGGGTAGCCCTCAACGGTGTGAGAGCGGTGTTTCACCGCCCTCATCCTCAAAAGGAGACCGACAAAGGTGCGGTCAGATCCGTAAGACGGTTTCTGATCGAAGCGGAGATACGGCCATGACCATGATGCACTACAACGGCTATGAAGCGCTCGTCGAGTTTGACGAAGACGCCGACATTTTCCACGGCGAGGTCATCAATACGCGCGACGTGATTACCTTTCAGGGAAGTTCGGCCGCGGAACTGAAGCAGGCTTTCGCGGAATCCGTTAATGACTATCTGGCCTTTTGCGCCGAGCGTGGCGAGGAGCCTGATAAGCCCTATTCAGGGCAGTTCGTCGTGCGCGCCGAGCCTGCCCTGCATAAGGCGCTGGCCACGGCCGCCAAGCGGGCAGGGGTCAGCCTCAACAAGCTTGTGACCACGACGTTGGCACGGGCCGTCAGTTAGCCTGTCACCTACGAATGTTCCAAAAAAAGGGACAGACTGAAGCGGCGCAGCGGATACCTGAATTGCCGTATGCCTGCTTTCTGTCTCAGCGGGTGCACTCATCCCTGGCGGCGCGGACCGGATCTATCACCCGCCAGCCGAAGCTTAGGAATGGCTGCGCGGCGGCGGCCAGTTCAATCAGATCCTCAAGCAGCGCCGTGCCTTTCAGCCGGTCGCTGGTAAATTTCCGCGACAAGGTCAGATGCCGGAGCCGGAGCAGGGCGACGATTTCGGCATCGGTGACGTCCTCGAACCCTCTTGGCGTGCGCTTGAGCGCATTGTCCTGGTCGAAGACGAAGCCGAGGTCGAGGAGTGGCTTGAGGGCCGCGTCGAACTCAGCCTTGCGCGCGACGATGGCCTCGCGGAAGGCCCGCAGCTCGTCTGGCTCCATCGCGTAGAAGCCGACGGAGAGGAAGCTGTCCGACGGCGCTATGTGGAAATAGAGCAGCCCCTGGTCCTTCTTGGTGCCGGAGCGGGTGACCACGGCGCTGACATGGGTGTTGTAGGGATGCTTTTCCTTGGCGAAGCGGACGTCGCGGTTGATCCGGAAGGTCGAGGTCTTGCGGGCGCAGGTGAGCGGGAGGCCGCTTTCCGCCAGCCGCGACGCCAGATCATCGATCAGCCGGCCGCGCGGCTCGTTGAGATGGTCTTCGAAAATGTCCTTGTTGTCGTGAAACCACTCACGGTTCTGGTGAAAGCCAAGCGCCTTGAGGAATGGCAGCGCCTTGTCGCCGAAGCCGGAATAGGTGGTGGCGGTCATTGGGCGGCATCCCGGGCGCCGGCATGGCCCGGTAACGCGCCGTCGATGACATAGCGCAGGATCGACACCACCTGATCCGGTGTTCTGGCGACGGCAAGCGCCGCGGCGTCGACTTCCTTGAGCGCGTGGGCGTGCTCGTCCTGATGCATTATGATCAGCGGCTTGCCGAGTGCCGCCGCATAGCCCGCGTCGAAGGCCGCGTTCCATTGCTTGTATTTCTCGCCGAAGCGGACGACGACGATGTCGGCCTTGCCCAGGAGCGTGCGGGTGCGGATGGCGTTGATCTGCGCGCCCTTGTGGTCGTGCCAGAACTTGTCGGGCTCGGCGCCCAGGATGGCGACTCCGGCATCGTCGGAGGCCTGGTGATCGGTGACCGGCGCGGTGAAGATGACCGGCAGGCCCGCAGCGCGCGCGCCGGTTTCGATCTGCTCGCGCCAGTCAGAATGGATCTCGCCCGAGAGGTAGATGGTCCAGGTCATGATCAGGTCTCCAGTGGTATTTCGGTTGGCGGGGCAGCGTCCAGCCGCATGGTTTGAACGCGAACATTAAGATTGGCCGCGAACGTCAAGACAACGATTTGATATCCTTGCCGACCTCACTCAGGTCGTTGTCGAGCTGATGATCCCGGTTGCTGAGGCGCCGGACAATGGCTTGTGGGATGGCCTTGGCGTAATGCTCGACATGCGCCGACGGCACCGTGTCGTCGTTGTTGCCGTGGTAGATGTAGACCGGAAGGCCGCCCGGAAGTTCGGCGCCGAGTTTTTCCTGAGGTCCGATGTCATCGCTGGGCCAGCCACCCTCGCCGAAGAAGGGCATGGCCAGGAGCATGAGGCCTCCCAGGGCGCGTTGAGGCGGGTCCGTGGCAATGGCGTTGAGCAGAACTGCCGCGCCAACAGAGTGGCCTACCAGAATGGCGCCGTCCCCAAGCCTGGCCAGTTCCTGCGCGATTGCCTGTTTCCAACTCAAGTAGTCGGGATCCGCCTCGTTGGGCATTCGCGGGTAAAAAATCTCGTAACCCGGCCCGAGTGCCGCTGTGAGACTATCGACGAGCTTGTTGTCCCATTCATCGTGCGTGCCCTCGCCGCCACCCTGAATAAACAGCACCTGACGTATCATTGCCGATCTCCTCGACCACGCACGGCGTCCATGCAAAGGCTTGTAAACGAAAAGAGGCGGAAAATCCGCCTCTTGCCGTGTCATTCAAGTGGAAGTCTCAGGCGGCCTTGACCGGTACGCCCTTTTCGCTGAGCTGCTGCTGCAGTTCTTCGGACTGGAACATTTCGCGGATGATGTCGCAGCCGCCGATGAACTCGCCCTTGACGTAGAGCTGCGGGATGGTCGGCCAGTTGGAATATTCCTTGATGCCGTTCCTGAGCGCATCGTCGGCGAGCACGTTGACGCCCTTGTAGGGAACGCCGAGGTAATCGAGAATCTGCACCACCTGGCCCGAGAAGCCGCATTGCGGAAACTGCGGCGTGCCCTTCATGAACAGCACCACGTCGTTGCTTTTCACTTCATTGTCGATGAATTCATTGATGCCGGACATTGTCGGATCCTTTCAGAACGTGTGGCCACGGTATTTCTTATGCTTCAGATAATGCACGGCGCATGACAAGACAAGCGCGTCCGCTTTATAAGTCGCCTCATGAGGAAGCGCCGCACCGGTTATTTCGTCTTGATCCTGCTGGCAGCCGCCGGTGTCTCGGCGCTGTGGACGGCAATGCTGCCTGGCAAACTGTCTGACCCGGGTGGGACGGGGCAAAACGGGGACCGCAACATGACCGTATCGGAAAAGCCGGAGATCTGCCAGGAAACACTTTTTGAGGGCGCGCGCGCGATCATATGCGTGATCGACCCCGCGGTTCATGACATTGCGCTTGTCTATCTCGGTGCCGATGGCCGGCCCCATGGCAGTGTCCCGCTGGCGGTGGCGGCGCTGGCTGCTGAGGCGCGGAGGCCCATCCTCGCCATGAACGCCGGCATGTACCATGGCGACATGACGCCGGTGGGGCTCTATGTCGAGAACGGCGCCGAGCTTTCGCCGCTCACCACCGATGACGGGCTTGGCAATTTCTTTCTCAAACCCAATGGCGTGTTTTTCATTCGTCCGGACGGCAGCGCCGGGGTGATGGAGACCGAGGCTTATCAGTCAGCGGGGATCGCGGCCCAATTCGCCAGCCAATCGGGTCCGATGCTGGTGATCGACGGCGAAATCCATCCGCGTTTTCTGCCCGACGGCACGACCAAATACATCCGCAACGGGGCAGGGGTGCGCGCTGACGGCAAGCTGGTGCTGGCGATCACCCGCGATCCGGTGAGCCTGGGCTCGTTCGCGCGGCTGTTCAGGCAGGTTGCGAATTGCCCCAATGCGCTGTTTTTTGACGGCGCGGTCTCAAGCCTCGCCTGGGGATCAACCATGGAGATCGACTCGGGAGAGCCGGCGGGGCCGGTGGTGGCGGTGTTTGAAAGACTGGAAGACTGAGGCTACGCTGGCCGCTTGCGCGCCGTCGTCTTGCGCCGGGTCGTCCTGGCCGTCGTCCGGCGGGTTCTGGCGCGTGTTCGCGCCGGTTTCTTGCCCGTCAGCGCTTCGATCAGCACTTTCTCGATCGTTGACTTCGACGCCGTGCGCTTGCGCCGGGATGTGGTCTTGCGGCGAGTCGCGCGGGTGGTACGGCGGCGTCTGGGGGTGGCGGCGCCCTTGGTGATGCCCTCAGCGACACCGTCGATGATCTCTGTGATCAACCCCTCGAAAAAGCTCGCCATGGCTGAAGCTTACTCAGGCACACTGGTCTGCAATGCCAAGGCATGCAGCACGCCGCCCATGTTGCCCTGCAGCGCGTTGTAGACCATCTGATGCTGCTGCACCCGGCTTTTGCCCCGGAAGCTCTCGGCGACGACTTCGGCGGCATAGTGATCGCCATCGCCGGCCAGGTCGCGAATGGTGACTTTGGCGTCAGGGATCCCGACCTTGATCAGTTTCTCGATATCGTCTGCGTTCATCGCCATGTGGGAAGGCTCCTGATTGGGCTATTCGGCAGCCAAGGCCGCTGGACTATCCATAAAGGCAGGAAACCACGATTCATGGGTGGCGCGCAATGCGGATACGGGCACCGACAGAACCCCGCTGACCTGCAGACTCTCGCCGGATGCGACGCCGAGCCTACGGAACGGCACGCCGGCGCCCTCGGCGCTGGCCATGACATAGCTCGCCAGTTCAGCGGGCACGGTGATGACGTAGCGCGCCTGATCCTCGCCAAACAGCAAGGCATGGGTCGGGCCCGAACTGCCCGACAGATCGATTTCCATGCCGAGATCGGACGCCATCGCCATTTCGGCCAGCGTCGCGGCAAGACCGCCCGAGGAAATGTCGTGGCAGGAGGTGACGAGATCGTTGCGGATGGCCGAACGGACGAAATCGCCATGACGGCGTTCGGCCGTCAGATCAACCGACGGCGGCGCGCCTTCGGCCCGGCCGAGGCAATCGCGCATCCAGGCGGACTGGCCGAGATGGCTGCCGTCACCGCCGATCAGGATCACCGCGTCGCCTTCTCTCGCGCCGCCGATCCGCGCCATGTGGGCCCAGTCCGGGATCAGGCCGACGCCGCCGATGGTTGGCGTCGGCAGGATCGCCTCGCCATTGGTCTCGTTGTAGAGCGAGACATTGCCCGAGACGATGGGGAAATCGAGCGCGCGGCAGGCTTCGCCGATGCCCTGGATCGCCATCACCAGCTGGCCCATGATTTCAGGCCGCTCGGGATTGCCGAAATTGAGGTTGTCGGTGGCGGCCAGCGGCTCGGCGCCGGTGGCGGTCAAGTTGCGCCAGCATTCGGCGACGGCCTGCTTGCCGCCCTCGTAAGGGTTGGCCTCGACATAGCGCGGCGTCACATCGGAGGAAAACGCCAGCGCCTTGGTGTCATGGCCTTCGACGCGGACAACGCCGGCGTCACCGCCCGGGATCTGCAGCGAATTGCCCTGGATCAGCGTGTCATATTGCTCCCAGACCCAGCGTTTGGAGGAATTGTTGGGCGAACCGAGCAGATCGAGCAGCGCCTGGCCGTAATCTTCCGGCTCCTCGACGTCGGACCAGGCAATGGCCGAGAGGCCGCCGATTTCGCGCCATTCCCGGTCATATTCGGGGGCTTCGTCGCCCAGTTCCTTGATCGGCAGGTTGGCCACTTCCTCGCCCTGATGCAGGATGCGGAAGCGGAGATCGTCGGTGGTCTTGCCGACAATGGCGAAATCCAGCCCCCATTTGACGAAGATCGCCTTGGCTTCGGCTTCCTTTTCGGGTTCCAGCACCATGAGCATGCGCTCCTGGCTTTCCGACAGCATCATCTCGTAGGCGCTCATCCGCTCTTCGCGCACCGGCACCTTGTCAAGATCGAGCTCGATGCCGAGATCGCCCTTGGCGCCCATTTCGACCGCCGAGCAGGTCAGCCCCGCGGCGCCCATGTCCT
Source organism: Hoeflea sp. BRH_c9 (assembly GCA_000961635.1). GTDB lineage: Bacteria > Pseudomonadota > Alphaproteobacteria > Rhizobiales > Rhizobiaceae > Hoeflea. The sequence goes on from LADQ01000034.1 coordinate 14,232, forward strand.
GGATGGCGATGACGGCGCCGGTCTGCATCAGTTCGAGGCAGGCTTCCAACAGGCATTTTTCGGTGAACGGGTCGCCGACCTGGACGGTGGGGCGCTTTTCCTCGATCGATTCGTCGAACTCGGCCGAGGCCATGGTGGCGCCGCCGACGCCGTCGCGGCCGGTCTTGGCGCCGAGATAGACCACC
>LADQ01000035.1 GCA_000961635.1 Hoeflea sp. BRH_c9
GTCCGCGGCATGATCGCCGGCCATCAGCACCCCGCGCCCGAGACCGGGACCACGGGCCAGCTGGTCGATCCAGGCCACCGAATATTCGTGGCCCGCGTCGATGCCGTCGATCGCGTCGAAATAGCCGTCAATCGAGCTGAACCGGAACGCCGTCTGCCGAACATTGGCCGATGGCACCGGCATCAGCCGTATGGTGGCGGATTCGATAATCCCGGTGAGCCCCATGCCGCCAATGGAGACTTCAAACAGCGCCGTGTGCGCGCGCGGCGAGCAGGTCTTGCGCGACCCGTCACTGCCAAGCAGAACGAAGGAGACCACCGAGCGGCCAAAGTTGCCGCGACGATGGTGGTTCTTGCCATGAACATCATTGGCGATGGCGCCGCCCAGCGTGACCTGGGCCGTGCCGGGCGTGACCTCGAGAAAATATCCGTGCGGCATGACCAATGCCAGGATGTCCGACAGCAGGACGCCCGCATCAGCGGTCAGGATACCCTTCTCCGGATCGAAGGCGACGATGGCGGCGCCGGGCCGCATGGCGATCAACCGGCCCCGGTCGTTGTGGCAGGTGTCGCCATAGGACCTGCCATTGCCGAAAGCCAGGAACCCTTCCGCTGCGCCGCCGGTGAACTCGGTGGCTTGCGCCTTGCGGCGCGAATGACGGTTCACCCTGCCCCAGCTTTCAAATTCCGCACCCATCGGCTTCACACTTTCCATGCGGCCAGGATGACAAGGCAGGCGCCGGCGGCCGTGGTCATCTGGCTGCGCCAGTCGCGCATGATGAACACCACCGGGTCCTCATGCATCTGCGACCGGCGCGCCAGAATCCAGATCCTGAGCAGCATGTAGAGAATCAGCGGGCACAGCGGCCAGAGCAGCGAGGCCTGCGGGTACATCGCGGCCACTTCCGTGCTGTCGACATAGAGCGCCAGAACCATGGCCGCCGAGAAGGCCGAGGCGACCCCCGCCTGGCCGATCATGTCCTTGTCGCAGCCCATATAGCTGCGCCCCTTGAGTGGCGTCCCGTCGGCTTCGGCCAGTTCATCGAGTTCGACATAGCGCTTGACCAGCGCCAGGCTCAGGAAAAAGAAGATCGAGAAAGCCAGCAGCCAGAATGAAAGTTCAATTCCGGTCGCCGCTGCGCCTGCGATGATGCGCACGGTGTAAAGCCCGGCAAGGGTGAACACGTCAACGAGAAGCTTGCGCTTGAGAACGAAGGTGTAGGCTGTGGTGATCACCGCGTACAGCGCCAGTACGGCCCAGAACAGCGGCGGCAACAGGCTGGCCAATCCGACCGAGGCCAGAACCAGCACGACCGCCACCACGCTGACAACCGGGATCGAAACGGCGCCGCTCGCCAGCGGACGCAGGCGCTTGCGCGGATGCTGCCGGTCATTGGCCAGATCGGCGATGTCATTGATGATGTAGACTGCGGAGGCCAGAAAACTGAAGGAGAAAAACGCCGCAAGCGCCGCCAGGACCAGGCCGGCAATGGCGTATTCGTGGTTGAGCACCAGCGGAACCGCGATCAGCACGTTCTTGAGCCATTGGTGCACGCGGATGGATTTGAAGATGGCGAGCGGCGAGATTTTCGCCAGCGGCAGCACTTCGGCATCGTGCTGTCGGCTCCAGCGTTTGACGGCGCGGTCCGGCGCCACGATGATGACGCGTCGCGCCGCATCAAACACCGCGACATCATCACGGCTGTTGCCGGCATAGTCGAATCCGCCATCTCCGCACAGCGCCACCAGGCGCTCGCGTTTGCGGCGGGCCGTCAGGTTCTCGCTGTCGGAGGAATGCAGGACACGGTCAAACAGGCCAAGATGGCCGGCGATTGCGGTGGCGGTGGATTCCGCGGCGCCGGTGACCAGCCACACCGGCTGACCCTCTGTCCGCGCAAGCTTGATCCGCTCGATCACCTCGGCGCGATAGGGCCAATCGCCGCCCTTGCCCTGATACCGGGCCGCGACCTCGCGCTTGAGCACCGCCTTGCCGGAGAGCGCCCATGCGATGGCCGCAAAGATCAACCAGGGCCGGCGAATCAGCACCGAGACCAGCCCTTCCCAAAGGGTGTCGGTGGCGACCAGCGTTCCATCAAGATCGATACACAGCGGCACGTGCCGGTTATCGCTTACAACATCCATGACCGGGCTCCCCTGCCTCTGACCAACCCGGCATAGGACGAAAACTCTTCAGTTCCGGTAAAAGACATGTCTTTTCAGGATTTTTTAGGGATCCGGGCCGGCGATATTCCCCGGCGTGGTTAGCAAAACCTTGCCACGTCCCTTTGGCTCTCACAGGCGGAAACTGCGCCTGAGCCTGCATTCCTGAGGCACGTGCACCGCTCGGGGAGCGCGAACCGGGACAGCAAAAACGATGCGGCTCGCGCGCCGGTGTTGCTGAAGCGGCCATTCGGACGGGGCGCAGAGAACGGCTGAAAAGAGCCCGACATGTCGATTGCTGCGCGGTGAACGAACGGCAACTATCAGCCTGAGTTCTCTAATCTCTTGGCCAAAATGCCTGCCAACAGCACGGCGATCACGAGGAAACCAGCGCCTCCTATCCAAGCACTTTGCAACGAATAGCTCTCCGCAAGGACTCCAACCACCATCAGACCAATTGCTGCACCCAACTGCTGTACGAGAGAGCGAAATGACAGCATGGTAGAACGCTGATGGTTCTCGACACAGGAATGAAGGATGCTACTGGCTGGCGTTTCCGTAGAGCCAAGGACGACAGAAAAAAGAATGAAAACCCCGACAAAGCCGACAATGCCTCCTTGAAACGCCAAGGCGATCTGGAGAGCCGCGAGGCAAGCAAAAGCCACGGAAAGCGAGATGGCATTTCGGCGCTTGAAGATCTGATTGATGCGTGGCGACAGCGCCGCACCGAATGCGATTGAGAAGAAGTAGGTCGCCGTCAGCACACCAATTGCAGTATTGGCGTAGCCTTCGCTCAGCATACCCTTAACGTGGGTGGGCCAGAACACTTCGACCGGGTTCGTTGCCATCAAAAACAACGTTAACGCGAGTAAAAGCATCGACAGGGAAGGATGCTTCAAAGCAAGGAAACCAGCCTCCTTTATCACTGCAGGAACGTTCGTGAAGCCCTGCGTGAGCGCCTTGGGATTCAGCGGGCGAGGCTCTTCTGTGATGGCAAATAGGGTGTAGAGAAACAACACAGTCATCATGATGAAGCTTGCAGCGTAGGAGACATCGTAAATGCTGAACCCTAGCCTGATTGCGGTTGCGCCGAAGGCGTCGGGCAACAGGCCGCCGCAAATCGCACCGAAGGCCAGACCCATTGCGTTGGCCCATTGGGCCTCTGCGAGGGCGGGCTGGATATCGACGTTCGGGGCCATGACACCAAAGTTCTCAACAAACCACGCGTCGAGTGTTCCTGAGCGCAGAGCACGTCCGAACCCAATAAACGCGAACGACAATGCCAGAACATAAAAATCGCTGGACGACAGGAAGAGACCCAGTGAGATCAGGCTTGCAACGACCGCAGACAGGAAGACGGGCTTGCGTCCAATGTTGTCAGCCAGCCCGCCAAAGGGCAGTTCCATCGTCATGGTTGTGACTGAATAAACTCCAAACAGCAGCGAAATCTGGAAAAGGTCCATGCCACGGTCGATCAAGGCCAGCGCGACAACTGCCACCGTCAAGCCCATCGCAAAGCGGTCCAGGAACTGGTGCATCTGGAAAACCCGAATGTGCCGCCGGGCGGAACGGGTTAGCTGACGGAAGGAGAATTCGATGTCGGCGGGCATGTTTGTAGTCTTGGCATTTTGAACCGCGAAGGCAATAGCAGCTCCTACAAGCGCATAACTTGAATTGTGGAAGCAGTCGTTCGGGCGCTGGCGGTGAAAGGCGGGTTAGTCCCGCACTGCGGACACTCGGTCATGGTGCAGCGAAAGGCTGCCTTCTACGCCCATCCCGAGGGCACAGGCAAATCCTCTGACGAAAAAGGCAGAACTATCTGATGCTTTTCAAAAGGAAATGGTGGAGCCAAGCGGGATCGAACCGCTGACCTCCTGCATGCCATGCAGGCGCTCTCCCAGCTGAGCTATGGCCCCGGGACGCGAAGGATCGTGAGATCCCCGCGAACAACCAACCACTCATCCGTGGCTGGCAGGTGCGGCTTCTTACGTCTCAAGCCGCACAAGATCAAGATGAAATTTCAATCCATCTTACGGTTTCGGAAACTGCGAGGTTTCCGGACCGCGGATCACTTACTGATCTTCGTCATCGTCATTGACGCCGATGATATCGCTGACATCGTCGTCATCGTCGTCATCGTCATCGGCAAGAAACGCGTCGTCATCGTCGTCATCGTCGATTTCAACGTCATCGTCGTCGATATCAGGAAGATCATCGGACTTGCCTGTGCTCTTGGCATCCTCATCGGCTTCCTCGAGCGAAACGATTTCCACGTCGGCCGATTCGATCTCGACCTCCGCCACTTCCTCTTCTTCTTCCTTCTCCGCCTTCGCCATCACGGCTACCTTGGCGGTTTCCTCGAAATAGGAAAGCGGATAGGTCTTGCCCGTATAGGGCGAGACGATCGGTTCTTTGTTCAGATCATAGAATTTGCGCCCGGTTTCGGGGCAAACGCGTTTTGTTCCAAGTTCGGGTTTTGCCACTGTCGAAGCCTCATGAAATGACAGGAAAGTTCAAGCTTGCGCGCCAGACTTCCCGTTTCGGCGGTTCCGGTCCCCATAATGATGTTGAACGCGGCTGTCAAAGCCATTCTCGCCAAATATTCAACCAATGCGGATGACGCCCCCCTCAAGCCTGTGCTAGTCACCCGGGCACAGGAGCCGGAACTCCGGCCGATCCCGACCAAAACAGCCGGAAAACCGTCCATGGGTCAAGCCGCAGCATCCCTTCGTCCAGCCCGCGCCTCGAAAAGCCCGGCGCTGACGGGCAGCATCCGCATTCCCGGCGATGCAACCGTTTCGCACCTGTCCTTGCTGATCGGCGGCCTCGCCCAGGGCGAAACCCGGATCACCGGCCTGAGCCAAAGCGAGGATGTGCTCAGAACCGGCAGGGCGATGCAGGCCCTGGGCGCCACCATCCGCACCGATGGCGTGCTGTGGATTATCAACGGCGTCGGCAACGGATGCCTGCTCGCCCCCGATGCGCCGCTCGATTTCGGCAATGCCGGCACTGGCTGCCGGCTCGCCATGGGGCTCGTCGGCGCCTATGATTTCGACACCACATTCATTGGCGATGCCGCACTGTCGCGGCTGCCCATGAACACGGTGCTCGATCCGTTGCGGCAGATGGGGGTTCAGGTCCAAGCGGAGGCCGGTGACCGGCTGCCGGTGAAGTTGCGCGGCCCGCGGGCGCCGGCGCCGGTCAGCTACCATGTGCCGGTGACCCCGGCAGAGGTCAAATCGGCGATCCTGCTGGCAGGCCTGAACGTTCCCGGCATCACCACCGTCGTGGAACCGGTGATGAGCTGCGGCCATGTCGAAAGACTGCTCGCCAGGTTCGGCGCGAGCCTCGCCGTCGAAACCGGCGCCGATGGCGCACGCACCATAAGGCTTGAAGGCCGCGGCGCGCTTTACGGCCAGCCGGTCGAGGTGCCCGGCGATCCGTCGCTGACGGCGTTCGTGCTTGTGGCGGCGCTGATCGTGCCCGGCTCCGACATCACGATCCGCACCGTGCCGATCAACGCGGACCGGACCGGCCTGATCCGGACATTGCAGGAGATGGGCGCGGAGATCGAGATTCTCGACCCGCGCAAATGTGGAGGCGAGGACATCGCCGATCTGCGCGTCCGCGCCTCGGACCTGACCGGCGTCACGCTGCCGGCGCTGCGGACGGCGTCGATGATCGGCGAGATTGCCGCACTTGCCATTGCCGCGAGCTTCGCCACGGGTGAAACCCTGATCCAGGGTCTTGAGGACTTGCGGATGCAGGATGGCGGCCGGTTTGCCGCGGTCGTGCGCGGGCTGGAGATCAATGGCGTCAACTGCAGTCAGGGTCCGGACTGGCTGTCGGTGCGCGGCCGGCCCGATGGCAAGGGACTTGGCGCCCTGTCGAAAGAGGCCGTCGTTGAGACCGGGCTTGACCCTCGCATCGGCATGGGCTTCCTTGTCATGGGGCTGGCCAGCCAGCATCCGGTCACCATTGAGGATGGTTCGGCCATCGCCACCGGTTTTCCCGAATTCATGACCATGATGACCGGGCTCGGCGCGGAGATAACGCAAACATGACGTCGCGGACCATTGATTTCCACTATGACCTGATTTCACCGTTCGCGCATGTGGCGCTCAAGCGGCTGGGCGAGTTGCCGCCGGGGGTGACGGTGCGGCCGGTTCCGGTTCTGCTCGGCGCGATTTTGAGCCATTGGGGCCAGCGCGGACCGGCGGAAATTTCCGCCAAACGGCTGCACACCTACCGGTTGTCGGTGTTTCTGGGCCAGCGGCACGGCCTCGACATGCGGTACCCGCCACGCCATCCGTTCAATCCGCTCAAGCCGCTGCGGCTGCTCGCCGGGGCGGACGCCGATCTCGGCACGGTCCAACGCGCCTTCGATTTCGTCTTTGAGCAGGGCCGGGCTCCGGACACCGACGACGAACTTGCGGCGTTTGCCGAAGCGGTCGGCATTCCGGTGGCGCTGGCGGGCGACGACGCGGCAAAGGCAGCGCTCAGGAGCAACACCGACCGGGCGATCGCCTGCGGCGTGTTCGGCGTGCCGAGCTTTGTCTGCGAAACGACATCCGGGCCTCTTGTGTTCTGGGGGGTCGACGCGTTTGACATGCTGCTGGCCTGGCTTGACGACGACACGCTGTTTGAGCATGAGCCCTACCGGCGCCTCGATGACGTCACCATAGGCATCGAGCGCAAATGAGTCCGCGCGGAGCCTGTGACACCGCACTCGTTCATGTTCCGGGCGCGCCGCGCACGGGTTCAAATATCCAGGAGTAGGCGCGATGTATCTGCCGCCGCAATTTGCCGAGACCGACGAGACCGTGTTGCGGGCGCTGATCACCGCCCATCCGCTCGGCCTGTTGATATCGGCGTCGCAATCGGGCGTTCTGGCAAACCCGGTGCCGTTCCTGGTGACGGTGGAGGATGGCGTCACCACGCTTCGCGCCCATCTCTCCAGGGCCAATGAGCAATGGCGGCAGATCCAGGACGGGGCCAGCGTGCTGGTGGTGTTTCAGGGCGCCGACACCTATGTGACGCCGTCCTGGTATGCGGCCAAGGCCGAGCATGGCAAGGTGGTGCCGACCTGGAATTACGCGATGGTGCAGGCGCGCGGCGCGGCCACGGTGCACGAGGGCGCGGACTGGCTGG
>LADQ01000174.1 GCA_000961635.1 Hoeflea sp. BRH_c9
CAGCCAGCGGCACCATGCCGGCGGCGACGGCCGCGGCGGAACCGGAAGACGAGCCGCCGGGCGTGTGCGCCGGATTGACCGGATTACGGGTCTTTCCCGGGTGCATCAGCGCCAGTTCGGTCGTGACCGTCTTGCCGATGATGATGGCGCCCGCCGCCCGGAGCTTCTGCACGATCGCCGCATCGCGTTCGGGAACCCGGCCAGCGTCGATCACCGTGCCATTGGCCGTCGGAATGCCTTTGGTGTCGATGATGTCCTTCAGGGCGACCGGAAGCCCGTGCAGCGGTCCAATCGGCCGCCCAGACCGGCGACGCACGTCGGCCATTTCGGCCTGGCGCATGGCGAAAGCCGGATCGAGCCATTCGAAGGCCTGGATTTCGCCATCCAGCGCCGCGATCCGGTCGAGACAGGACTTGATGTAGTCCGTGGCGTTCATCGCGCCACTGGCCATGCGGTCCCGCGCCTCGATCGCGCTCAGGCCGGCCAGCATCTGATCAACGGCCATAGAACAGTTCCGGCAGGTAGTAGACGATCTGCGGGAAGGCATACATCAGCGCCATGCAGATGAAGACCATCAGCAGGAACGGCATGACCCCGGTGAAGATCTCCGTCAGCTTTATTTCCGGGGGCGCTATCCCCTTGAGATAGTAGGCTGACATCGCCATCGGTGGGGTGAGGAACGAGGTCTGCAGGTTGAGCGCGACAAGAATGCCGAAAAACAACGGATCGATTTCGAAGATCGCCAAGAGCGGCAGGAAGATCGGCACGAAGATGATGATGATCTCAGACCATTCCAGCGGCCATCCCAGAAGGAAGATGATCAGCTGCGCGAGCAGCAGGAACTGGAACGGTGTCAGGTCCAGGCCCATCACGAATTCCGAGATGATCTGTTCGCCGCCAAGATAGGAGAACACCGAGGAGAAGGTGTAGGAGCCGACAAACAGCCAGCACACCATCGCCGTGGTCCGCACCGTGAGATAGACACTTTCGCGCATCCGCTGCCAGGTCATGGCTCCATAGGCGATGGCGAGAACCATGCCGCCGATCGCACCGATGGAGGCAGCTTCCGTCGGCGTCGCCAGGCCGAACAGGATCGAGCCGAGCACCGACAGGATCAGGAACGCCAGCGGAAAGAACGAGGTGGCGACCAGGAACAGCAACCGTCCCAAGGGCACATCGGGCACTTCCTCATCGGTCGGACGCGGCGCGGCACTCGGCTGCAGGATCGAGCGGCCGACGATATAGACCAGATAGAGCCCGACGAGGGTGAAGCCCGGCAGAAGCGCGCCGGCATAGAGCTTGACGATGGAAACGCCCGACGACGCGGCATAGACGATCAGCATGATCGAGGGCGGGATCAGGATGCCGAGCGTTCCGCCGGCGCAGATGATGCCGGAGGCGAAAGCCGGGTCGTAGCGCGCTTTCAGCATTGCCGGCAGCGCCAAGAGACCCATCAGCGTCACCACGGCGCCGACAATGCCGGTGGCGGTGGCAAACAGCGCGCAGGTGACCAGCGCGGCGACGCCCATCGATCCGGGAACCCGCTTGGAGGCGAGATTGAGGGTGGAAAACAGCCGGTCGACGATGTTGGCGCGCTCGACGATATAGCCCATGAACAGGAACAGCGGCACCGCCGTCAGCACCTCGTTCGACATCACCGTGTAGGTCTGGTTGATGAACAGGTCGAAGATGCGGTTGTTGAAGAACCCCTCGATCCACAGCGAGATGCTGTCCCATGTGGTGGCCAGCTCATCGAGCCGGAAATAGGAGCGCCACATCCGCGACGGATCGTAATAGGCGTAATAGCCAAAGCCGATGCCCATGGCCATCAGCGTGAACGCGATCGGAAAGCCCAGGAACACCATGAAGATGAACAGGCCCAGCATCATCAGGGCAATTTGAGGGTCAGTCATATGTGTCCGCCAGTCTCGGCCTCGTCGGCCCGTTTCATCAACAGATCCTCGGTCTCGCGCACGTCTTCATCGGCCTCGAGCCACTCACCGGTGCGGATGCAGACGATGCAGCGGAAAACCTGGGCGATGCCCTGGATGAACAACAGAATGCCCGCGGCCACCATCACCATCTTGAACTGGTAGATCGGGATGCCCGCGGGACTGTTGACGCTGACTTCGCCATAGCCCCAGGAGCGCGAGGCATATTTCCATCCCGTCACGATCAACGCGGTCACGCCGGGAAAGAAGAACAGCAGATAGAGCACCAGATCCACCTTCGCCTGGGTCTGCGGACGCCAGAGACGATAGACAAAGTCGCCGCGCACATGGCCGCCGCGCGACAGCGTGTAGGCGCCGCCCATCATGAACAGGGAGCCATACATGATAAAGGAGATGTCGAGCGCCCAAGGCGTCGGCGCATTGAAGAGGTAACGCGAGACCACTTCATAGCCGGTGCCAAAGGCCATCAGGATGATCAGCCAGGCGAAAGCCTTGCCGAAGGCCGCCGACAAGGAGTCGGCAAAACGTATAAATTGCACCATGTTCAGCCACTTTTCCGTGTTGGTGGAGCGATCCAGACAGACGGTCCCCATCTGTCTGGATCGCTCCACCAGATCAATAGCTCGTGGGCTGATTTTTCGAAACAGATGGGAACCATCCGTTTCGGTCAGACCACTAGGGGATCCGGCGGAGCATTGTCCGCCGGATCATTGCAGCAATCAACCGGTCAGGTTTACATCTTCAGCTTGCCTGGGAAGTAGTGCTCATAGGCCAGGCCCAGGTCAGGCGCGTTCATCAGTTCGTAATAGGCGACCTGCTCGACCCATGCACGCTGGCTGTCCATGACCTTCTTGTTGAAGGCATCGCCTTCCAGATCGGCGATGAGCGTGTCCCAGGCTTCCAGCTGCGCGGCGAGGATTTCCTTCGACGTGCGGTGGACCGTGACACCGTTATCGGCCTGCAGTTCCGCCAGGTCCTTCGAATATTCGCGCATCGCAAGCGCGAGGTTCGATGTGGCCGAGGCTTCGACGGCATATTTCATGATCGCCTGAAGGTCGGGATCGAGATCGTCCATGAAGTCCTTGTTGAAGATGAACTCGAAGGCTTCGGACGCCTGGTGGTAGGACGAGAGATAGTAGTTCTTGGCCACGTCCTGCGCGCCGAAACGGCGGTCGGAAGAGGGGTTGTTGAACTCGAAGGCGTCGATCACGCCGCGTTCCATGGCAGGCACGATTTCACCGCCGGGAAGCTGCGCCACCGACATGCCCATCGACTGCAACAGATCGGCGGCAAGGCCGACGGTGCGGTATTTGAAGCCCTGGATATCGGCAACCGTGTTCACCTCGCCCTTGAACCAGCCGAACGGCTGCGCGGGCATCGGCATGCCCATGAAGCCATAGACGTTGAGGCCAAGCACATCCTGCGTCAGTTCGCGGTAAAGCTCCGCGCCGCCGCCCTGATAGAACCAGCCCAGCATTGTGGTGGCCGAGCCGCCGAAAACCGGGCCGGTGCCAAAGAACGAGGCCGCCTTGGACTTGCCGTACCAGTAGACCGGCACCGTATGGGCTGCGTCCAGAACGCCGTCATTGCAGGCGTCCATGACCTGGAACGCGCCGACGATCGCGCCGGCAGGCAGCAGGTCGATTTTGAGGCGCCCGCCGGACATTTCCTCGACCCGGGCGGTATACTCGCGGGCAAAGTCCATCCAGATGTCGGACGCAGGCCATGAGGTCTGCATCTTCACCACCAATGGCGACTGCGCCAGCACCGCCGGCGCGGACAGTGCGCCCACAGCGGCGACGCCGCCCAACATCGAACCCTTCTTCAAAAACGACCGCCGTGAAACGGATTTCTCGCTCTGGTCTTGCATGACCAATCCTCCCAGTTGGTTGGTATTCAAACTTTGACATATTATGTATCGAGCAACCCGATTGAGATGACAACCCAGTGCTCGTACGACTAAAGACCAATAGGATCAGTGTCGGCCATGTGCGCCTCCCATTATACGGCCACCACCATAAACGTCGACAGACCCTAGCCCTCTGCCCCTCGCGGACGCTATAAGCAAGCAGACGGCCGGTCACGCCGCAGGATAGACCAGCCGGGGGTGAGGCGCCAGAGCATGACCAGCATCGAATCGATTCGCCGCGAATATGAACGCTATCCGCCAAGCGGCATCCGCCGGTTCACGCGCTGGTTCACCAAGCGGATTCCGACCCGGCTTTATGCCCGCGCGCTGCTGATCATCATCGTCCCGATGGTGCTGCTGCAATCGGTCGTCGCCTTCGTGTTCATGGAGCGACACTGGCAGACAGTGACGCAACGGCTTTCGATGGCGGTGACGCGCGACATCGCCGCCATCATAGACATCATCGGCACCTATCCGCAGGACCAGAACTACGACCAGTTGATCCGCATCGCGCGCGAGCGGCTGGAGCTCAACATCGCCATCGAACCGCCCGGCGACCTCCCCGCCCCGCGGCCCAAGCCGTTCTTCTCGATCCTCGACCAGATTCTCTCCGAAGAGATCACTCGCCAGATCAAACTGCCGTTCTGGATCGACACTGTGGGCAATTCCAACATCGTCGAGGTGCGCATCAAGCTCGAGGACAAGATCCTCAGGGTGTTTGCCAAGCGCAGCCAGGCCTATGCCTCCAACACCCATATTTTCCTGGTGTGGATGGTCGCCACCTCGCTGGTGCTGCTGGCCATCGCCATCCTGTTCCTGCGCGGCCAGATCCGGCCGATCCTCAAACTCACCCAGGCCGCGGAAAGTTTCGGCAAGGGCCAGCGCATGCCCGACGATTTCCGTCCCCGCGGCGCCGACGAGGTGCGCCGCGCCGGCATCGCCTTCATCAAGATGCGCGAGCGGATTGAACGGCAGCTGGAACAGCGAACCGCCATGCTGTCGGGCGTCAGCCACGATCTGCGCACCATCCTGACCCGGTTCCGGCTGCAACTGGCGCTGGTCAGCGACGGGCCCGAACTCGATGACCTCAACAAGGATATCGACGACATGCAATCGATGCTGGACAGCTATCTGTCCTTCGCCCGCGGCGAGGCGGAGGAAGACGTCGGCACGGTGAGCCTGAAGAGCGTGGTCGAAAAGGTCGCCGCTGACGGACGCCTGCGCGGCACCAATGTGACGGTGTCGGTGGAAGGCGACGACGAGATCAATGTGCGGCCAAACGCGTTCGCCCGGCTGTTGACCAATCTGGTCTCCAACGCCTGCAGGCATGGCGACGAGGTTGCCATCAACGCGCAGAACCGCGGCAAATGGCTGACCATCGCCATTGATGACGACGGTCCCGGAATACCGGAGGACGCGCGCGAGGACGTATTCCGGCCGTTCTACCGGCTGGATGCCGCCCGCAACCAGGATGAAACCGGCACCGGACTGGGATTGGCGATCGTGCGTGACATTGCCCGCAGCCATGGCGGCGACGTCACCCTGTCCGACAGCGCCATGGGCGGTCTGCGGGCGACGGTGCGATTGCCGGTCTGAGCGCCGTCTGCTGGCGGCGCCTGCGGGCGTCTCACATCAGCCGGGAGCCGTCGGCGACCTTGCTGTCGACGCTCGCCAGCACCACGGCGCCCTCGGCGTCGTGAAACCCCAGCGTCAGCACTTCCGACATGAACGGCCCGATCTGCCGCGGCGGGAAATTGACCACCGCCATCACCTGCCGTCCGATCAGCGTTTCGGGCGAATAATGCTCGGTGATCTGCGCCGAGGATTTCTTCTCGCCGATCTCGGGTCCGAAATCGATCCTGAGTTTGATCGCCGGCTTGCGCGCCTCCGGGAACGGCTCGGCGGCGACCACGGTTCCGGTGCGGATGTCGACCTTCTCGAAATCGGCGAAATGAATGGTCTGGCTCATCAATTGATTTCCTAGGCCGGATCAGCCGGCCAGTTCGCGCGAGCGGTTGGCGGCGGCGCTCAACGCCTTGTCGAACAGGGGCTGCATGCCGTCATCGGCCATCAACACCGCCAGTGCGGCCGCCGTCGTGCCGTTGGGCGAGGTGACATTCTGCCGCAGGATTGACGCCCCGTCCGGGGATTGGTGCATCAGTTCACCAGCCCCCGCAACGGTGGCGCGCGCCAGGCGCATGGCGAGGTCC